>JANMGF010000229.1:0-5543 GCA_031374535.1 Polyangium sp. (in: bacteria) | reverse complement strand
ACCGAGGCGGGCCTCATGGTGCCCGTCGTGCGTCGCGCCGATCGCAAGAGCATCCTCGACGTCGCGCGGGACATCCAGCGCCTTGGCGAGGACACGAAGGTCGGCAAGGTCCGCGCCGAGGACCTCGGCGGATCCACGTTCACGATCACCTCCCTCGGAGCGCAGGGTGGCCTCTTCGCGACGCCGATCTTGAACTTCCCCGAGGTCGCCATCCTCGGCATCCACCAGATGAAGCAGAAGCCGGTGGTGCGGGATGGTCAGATCGTGATCGGCGACGTGATGCTCCTCAGTTTGTCCTTCGATCACCGCATCATCGACGGCCACATCGGCGCGGCGTTCGCCTACGAGATCATCGGGTACCTCGAGAACCCGGATCGCCTCTTCCTCGAGATGGCCTGAGCTTCGCGCGACGTTTGGGGGCTACGCTCGAACGGAGCTAGCCCCCAAACCCTCGTTCAGGCTGCCCCGGCGGCCTTCTCCTCCACCTCGTCCGCCTCCTCTTCCGCCTCGTCCTTCTTCGCTGCCTGCTTGGGTTTGCCCGCGGGGATCACCACGCCGTGGTTCATCGCCACGGCCTCGCGGATCTTCTGCGTCATCTGCTTCTCGAGTTTTCCTCGGTTCGAGAACAGCTCCCACACCTCGAGCGTGTCGTCCGGCGAGCGCTCGATCGCGCGTTTCGGCAGCGCACCGACCCACGCAAAACGATCTGCCGGCGAGGGGTGGCTGTCGTAGGGCGACGGCTCCGCGTGGAGGGCCTCGTCGATCGCCTTCTCCATCTCGGCCTCCTCCGGCCTCTTGCCGCGCACGCGGTAGCGGTAGAGGTTCGCGAGCGCGCGTTTCTCCTCGATCACCTCGGACAGCGCGCATTGCGTGTGCACGTCGAAGCGGATCGACCGCTCGATCACGTGCTTCAGCCCCTCCGAGAACGCCTCGGCCCCGTACGCGAACGCGGCCCACCGGTCGGCGAGCACCTCCTGCAGCCGCGACGCGCCTTGCGAGATCCGCAGGAAGATCTTGTGGAACCCGCTCACGAAGAGCCACGCCGGGTTGTACCAGGCCGCCGCTCCGCCCTGCGCGAGCGAGAGCGCCATCGTCAGCACGCTCCGCCGCACGGCCAGCGCGAAGCCTCCGCCCGCCGTGTCCTCGTTGTGAAAATGCCCGTACTCGTGCGCCAGAACGGCCTTGAATGCGCCGATCGGGAACCCGTCGAGCACGCCCGCGCCGAGCACGAGGCAACGCTCCGTCTTGCCCGAGAGCTGCCGCAAAAGCCCACCACGCTCGAACACCGCGACGTCCGTCGTCGGGGTCATGTACACGTTGTCGACGGGCCGCGTCCCGATGCGCCCGGCCACTTCTTCGAGCACCGCGCAGAGCTTCGGGTGTTCGGCGAGATCGAGTTTGTCGCCCGGCTCCGCCGCCTTCGGCCGGAAGAAGATGCTCTTCACCACGGCCCAGAGCGTCACCAGCGTGAAGATCGCCACGATCGCCACGAGCTTGATCGGGATACGCCCGAGCGCGATGAAGCCGTAAATGATCCCTCCGCCCGCGACGAGCACGAGCGACATCACGATCGGAAGGCTGATGTAATAGTAGGCGCAGCAGGCCCAGAGCACCGCGCGATAGAGCCGCCGTAGCCACAGAGCCCCACCACTCGCGCGCCCGTCCGCGGTCTTCGGCACGGTGGTCGCAGAGCGCAACGTGAGCTTGCTGAGCGCCGCGCCGAGCCCGAGCAACAACGCGAGCCCCGCGAGCCACCCGAGGAAGCCGTAGAGCATCGTGGCGCCGTACCGCTCGTGCACGGGCATCGCGTCCTGGTACTGCCCCTTGAGTGATTCGTACGTCTGCTCGTCGATCCCGAGCGCTCGGGCCCGCTCGACCTTCTCGAGCGCGTCCCCGAGGTGACCTTCCGAGGCGTCGACCATCGACGCATACAGGTACGTCGGCGCAAACGCGGGCGCGATACGCAGGAGCGCGCGTGAGCAGACCTTCAGCTGATCGAACCGGCTGTACTGGAGCGAGGCTTCGCAGAACATGAGCTGGGCGAACTTGTCGTCGGGCTTTCGCGCAGCGGCCGAGACCGAAAGGTCGAACGCTTCGCGGATCTCCGAGGTGTTCGGCGACGATCGGTTCGGATGAACGAGCAACACCTGGGCGAGCGCGGTTTTGTTCTCGGGGACGTCCTCGGTCCGCAGCGCCTCGCGGCACAACGTGAGGGCTTCGTCCCTTGCCCCTTGCTCGAGCTTCACGCTGCACAACCTCCGCGTCGCGGCGGAGAACTTCGGCACGCGCGTGCGTACCTTCTCGTAAAGCGTCGCGGCGCCGTCGAGATCGTTCCGCTCGCGCGCCGCGTTCGCCTCGACGAAGAGCTTCGCCGCCTCGGGATCGATCGCCTCGATCGTCTGCGCGAGCTCCTTCGCGAAGGCCGTCTCGTCAGCGGCCTTCCCATCTGCGGACGAAAACATGCCGGCGAGGGCCAGGATCGACGTCGCCGCCCACCGCCCGACCCGCTTCCGCGCCTGCGTGAAAGGCCGCCCTTTTGTTGTGTCCTGCATCCCTCCCACGGCTTTCCCTCCCGGTTCGGCCGGATCCTATCGAGGGGAGGGCGGGGATGTCCATTGCACCCTGCGTTGCCGACCGAGCTCGGCCCTTCGTGGGGGGCTGTTCCGTTCGGGCACCTTCGTTCCGTCCGTCCGTCTGACAGCCGATCGTTGACGCCGCCCGGTGTTGTCCCCTAAGAGAAGCGCCGAGGAGCCTCCGCCGATCTTTCCCGTGGCGGCTCGATGTTGCGAGGAGACAGGTCACCGATGCGCTTCCGCCTCTTCATGCCACTGCTTTTGGTCACTGCCGCGGCGTTTGCAGGCGCTGGCTGCGGCCAGCGTGAGGCCACGCCGCTCCCCTTCCAGCAAAAAAAGAAGGGGGCGAACGCCTCGGCCGAGGCGGCCGCGAAGCTCGCGGAGCTCGACCTCGCGGACATGAAAAACAACTTCGGCACGCTGCCCGCGCGGTACGACGCGAAGAGCGGCGAGACGATCACGAACCCGATCACGCCGGAGAAGATCGACCTCGGCCGAAAGCTCTACTACGACACGCGGCTCTCGAAGAACCAGGATCTATCGTGCAACTCGTGCCACCTGCTCGACAAGTTCGGCGTCGACGGCACGAAGGTCTCGAAGGGTCACAAAGGCCAGCTTGGCGGCCGTAACGCGCCCACCGTGTACAACGCCGGCGGGTTTGTCGCGCAGTTCTGGGACGGCCGCGCGGGCACGCTCGAGGACCAGGCCAAGGGCCCGATCCTGAACCCGGGCGAGATGGCCATGAAGGACGAGGCCACCGTCGTCGCCGTCCTCGAGTCGATCCCGGGCTACGAGGACGCGTTCGAGAAGGCGTTCCCCGACGACAAGGAGCCGATCTCGTACGACAACCTCGCCAAGGCGATCGGCGCGTTCGAGCGGCAACTCGTGACGCCCTCGCGCTTCGACAAGTACCTCGGCGGCGACAAGGGCGCGCTCACGGATCAGGAGCGCGCGGGCCTCACGAAGTTCGTGCAGAACGGCTGCACCTCGTGCCATAGCGGCAGCGCGCTCGGCGGCTCGACCTTCCAGAAGCTCGGGCTGATCAAGGCGTACCCGAACCAGAAGGATCTCGGCCGCTACGACGTGACGAAGAAGGACGAAGACAAGATGGTCTTCCGGGTCCCGACGCTGCGCAACGTGGCGGAGACGGGCCCGTGGTTCCACGACGGCGCGTTCGACAGGCTCGAAGCCGCGGTGCAGGCGATGGCCTACCACCAGCTCGGCAAGGAGCTGCCCGAGGCGGATGTCACGGACATCGTGGCCTTTTTGAAGTCGCTGACGGGCACGATCCCGCAGGACTACATCAAGAAGCCCGAGCTGCCGGCGAACGGCGAGAAGACCCCGGGCCCCGATCCCACGTGATCACGTGATCAGGCTGGCGTGGGCGGCGGAAATCGAATAAACCGCCGCCCATGCTGTCCGAGACCCGCGAGAAAATCGAAGACCTCAAAAGGCGCTATGCTGCGCTAAGGGGGCATCTTTGACGTCCCCAAGCTCACGCGTATGCTCGCCGAGCTGACGCAAAAGTCGCTCGAGCCGGGGTTCTGGAACGATCAAACCAAAGCGCAGTCCACGCTGCGCAAGCGCGCAGAGGTCGAGCAAAAGCTCGAGGTCGCGCAGACGCTCGGCCGCTCGATCGACGACGCGGGCGAGTACCTGGAGCTCGCCGCGGCCGAGAACGACGAAGCCGCGATCGCCGACTGCGACAAGCAGATCGTCGAGCTCGACGCGCGCCTGCGCAAAGCCGAGCTCGAGCGTATGCTCAGCGGTCCTGCCGATCAGGCGAACGCCATCGTCAGCATCCACCCGGGCGCGGGCGGCACCGACGCCAAGGATTGGGCGGCGATGCTCTTGCGGATGTACCTGCGCTTCTGCGAGAGGCACGGCTACAAGACCGAGATCATCGACTACCAGGACGGCGACGAGGCGGGCATCGACGCCGTTTCGTTCACCGTCTCGGGCGCGAGCGCTTACGGCTACCTGCGCGCGGAGAGCGGCGTGCACAGGCTCGTGCGGATGAGCCCGTTCAACGCGGATCACACGCGGCAGACGGCGTTCGCAGCGGTCGAGGTCACGCCCGACGTCGGGGACGACATCCAGGTCGAGTACAACGAGAAAGACGTCGAGATCACGACCATGCGCGCCGGCGGCAAGGGCGGGCAGAACGTGAACAAGGTCGAGACGGCGGTCCGGCTCCGGTATTTGCCCGACCCGACGATCAACATCGTTTGCCGCGCCGAACGCAGCCAGCACCAGAACCGGGCGATGGCGCTCAAGGTCCTGAAGGCGAAGCTCTACGAGCGCGAGCTCGCGCGGCGCGACGCCGAGAACGCCGCGTACCAGGCCACGAAAAGCGCGATCAACTTCGGCAGCCAGATCCGCAACTACGTGCTCGCCCCGTACCGCCTCGTGAAAGACGTGCGGACCGGGACCGAAATGGGGAACGTGGACGCCGTGCTCGACGGTGATCTCGACCCGTTCATCGAGACGTACCTGATGGCCGCGGCCGGAGGCACCCTGAAGAAGGGCGGCCACGTGGTCGCAGAGGACGACGCGTGAGCGAGGACAAGCAGGACAAGGCCGTGAAGGGCGGCGCTGGGGGCTCTTCGACGGGACAACCCGCCGAGGAGACCCTCATCGCCGTCCGCAAGGAGAAGGCCGGTAAGCTCCGCGGGCGCGGGGAAAACCCCTTTGCCAACGACGTCACGAGCGGTGCGTCCCTCGTGGATCTCGCCTCAGCCCGCGCGCGGTTCGACGGCGCGAAGAACGCCGCGGGCCGGTACGACGCCGAGAAGGTCGCGCCCGAACCGCTGCGGATCGCGGGCCGGGTCCTCTTCCTGCGCCAGATGGGCGGCGTCTCCTTCGTGCGCCTGCGCGATCGTACGGGCGAGCTCCAGCTCTACTGCGACGAGGCCGTGCTCGGCGAGGCGTACGCGCGCCTGCACGAAGACATCGACCTCGGGGACATCG
>JANMGF010000212.1:0-10500 GCA_031374535.1 Polyangium sp. (in: bacteria) | reverse complement strand
GACCGCCGCCCGCGCCGCCGACGCCGCCGGAGCCGCCCGCGCCGCCGCCGCCGCCGCCGCCGCCCGCGCCGCCGGAGCCGACGCTCGCCGTGTTTCCACCGGAGCCGGCGCCCCCGCCCCCATCGCCCCCCGTTCCTGCCGTTCCGCCGCCTACCCCATCACCGTTGGACACCGGTCCACACGAGCACACGAGCATGAGAAGGAGAAAACGCTTCATGCCCCCACGTACGTGTGACGCAGGCGACCGGATGCCGGGGGGGAAAAAACGGGCAGATTGTCAGGCTGTCGTCGTCGGATAGGCTTTGGCCAAGCGCACGTCGGGCGGGAAACGTAGGGCTAGATAGACGACGGTGAAGAGCGCGAAGGCGAAGACGGGGAGGTTGCGGGCGAGGTCGATCGGGTCATGGGCCGAGCCGTAAAGCTCGTCCCGAAAGCTGTCGCTCGTCAGGTGGGTGAAATTGTAGAATGCCACGAGCGTCAGGCCGATGAAGCCGAGCGAGACGAAGGCCCGCCCATGATTGCGCAAGGCGGCGACGAAGGCGCAGCCCAGCAAACCCGCCACCAGCGATTGGACCAGGAACCAGGCGCACGAATGCAGGTGCAGGCCCTCCTCCGTCCAGTGTCTCCGGAGCTCGGGTGCGATATCGATCGTGATGGCCAAGGCCAGGAGGCCGAGGCTCCCTTGCAGGAAGCGGAACGCGAGGGGGACGGGCGTTCGGCCCGAGATTTCCTGGACATCCGGCGGGTATTTGCGGGCGAGGTGGAAGAGGATCGCCGTCGAGACCGTGACGCTCAGGAAGTTCCAGGCAAGGTATTCGGGGTGTTTGAGCGGGTGAATGGTCTCGCTGGGCAGCGCCATCTGGAGAAAATACAAGAGCGCGCCGAATGCGCTGATCGCTCGATCGACCACGGCCAGCAGAACGAACGCGCGCCATCGTCCGCGCCACGCCGCCACGCATGCGCCGCCTACGAGGGGCAGGAGCACGAGGCTCGAGAGCAGATCGAACCTGGGTCCCGCAGGCCATGCGGCAGGGTTTCGCCAGTTGCGCACCACGGCGTAGGTCCCGAGCAGGGCGAACACCGTGAAGAGACGGCGCAGCCACACGAGATCTCTCGTCGGCGCGGGTTCGATGAACTGTGATCTGGCAAGCATAAAGGTCTCCCCAAACAGGGTTGCAACCATCCACGGCCCTGGCCAAGACCTCCCGGCGTCCTCGAACGCGTTTGAACCGGCTGGGGGGCGCATGCAAACCACCTTGCCCCCGGTCCGGACCGCCTGTCTGGGGCTTCCGAACCATCGGGAGGGCCGGTCCCAGCCGCCTCGGCGGTGGTTTCGTCACGCGCCGGAGGGGGTCTGACCGGCTTCGGGCGTGGTTGGGGTGGCGGCAGGAGCGGTCCTGGACCGCACTTCGGCCTTTTTCTCTGCGTCGCGCAGCGGGCCGAACACGAGCGCGTCGGTCGCGCCAGGCAGCTCGGCGAGCTCACCGTCGGCGACCATGGCATTGACGACGCGGATCCATCGATTACGCGCCTTCACGAGGGCTGTGCCGGAGGAGGCGTCCGCCTGCTCGGCGAGGAGGCGGCCTTTTTCGTCCTCGAGGTCGCCGAGCTTCTTGCCGAGGGTGATCCACTCCTGGAGATAGCTGGTGAGCGTCTTCTGCGCGGGACCCTGGCCGATGAGAATGGCGTCCGTGCGTGCCTTGACGGAGGGCGAGAGTCGATCGGCGAGCTGTTTGGCCTGGCCAGCCTCGGCGCGATAAGTCTTCTGCATGCTGGGGAGGCCGTCGGGGACGAGGGTATCGCGGAGCTCGATGAGATCGGTCCCGGCATCCCCGCCGATCAGCTCGGCGGTGGCGGTGAGGTGCCCGAATACGCCACGAATGATGGAATCGTGGCGGAGGTCGAATTTCACGGATTCGGCGCTGATCTCGTCGAGCCGAGGGAACTTGGCGGGCTGGGCGGCGGCGGCGAGGGTGGAATGGGCGTCCTCGATACGCGGGTGCTTGGCGGCGAGGTCAGGGACAGCAAGAATGGCAGCGCGGGCGGGGGACAAAGGGGCGATCCAGGTGCCGGAGACCTGGAGCATTTCTTCGGTTCGAAGGTGCTTGAGGGCCATAGATTTTTTGAGCCTCGGGAGGTAAAGACCGAGGGGACGGTATCATGGGTGGAGGTCGGTGGCAAGGGGTTGAAAGGTTGACATCCCGCACGCGTTCCCGTGTCATGAGCGCATGCGTGCGGGGTGGAAGTTATCTCGGGGTTGGGCGCGGCCCGCCGCTCGGGTGGGACGAGGGTCCGTTCTGTCCTTCGCCGAACGAAGGATGGCCTGATCCTGACGTATGGCGCCCGGGGGCGCGCCTTCTGGATCACGCGGGCCGAGGATTGCAGCGGGAAATTTGTTGCGTATCATTATCGCGACGAGGAGGGGGAGATCGCGCCGGAGGCGATCGAATACACGGGGCATCCGGAGGCACCCGCGACGCGGCGGGTGGAGTTCGAGTACACGCAGAAGTCGTTATCGGCGTAGCAGTCCGTGTTCGGGGCCGGTAAGAAGTTCCCGAGCAGTCGGCGGTTGACAAACGCTATCGGAGGGTGTGAGGCTGCACAAAGACGAGCAGCCGGCAGAGGAAGAGAACGATGCACGGATGGGAACTAATTCTGGCGCCCGCGGCGATGGTCCTGCTCTCCGGCTGCACGCTCCTCGGTGGGGAGGAGGCGCCGGCCTTGCCGAAGCCGTCTCCGGAGCGATGCGCGCCCGTCGAGTACGATGCCGAGCAGCAGGCTCGTCAAGACGAAGTCGATCGCTTCCTCGCCACATGGTACCAAGAGTCCGGCTGGGTCATTCTCGCGACGAAGCAGACCCTCGGCTGCGACGTCATCGATTACCTCGATCCGGCGAGCGTGCCTGGCTCCGAGATCGAGGCGCCGCCGGATCCGGTCTACGAGCTTCCGCCCGAGGTCCTGGCGCAGGGGACCGAAATCGACGGTGATTACGATGCCCAGGGGCCCGCTTGGTCGGTCCCGGTGATTCGACCCCGCTTCGCGCCGTATGTGTTCGGCGAGGTGCCGGCGGCGTCGCTGGAGGCGTTCATCAAGCAGACGGTGCCGGGGGCGCCAGGGACGTCCAGCCGACTTTATGCAGGCATTCGTCTGGCGGTGCAGAACACAGGGGCGACCACGTACGTCAACCCGTACGAGGGGAAGGTCGATGCGCTCGGAACGAACATCCTCGAGATGGCGGTCCTCTGTCCGGGTCCGGATCTGGACAAGACACTCGATATGGTCGGCGTGATGGCGTCGCGGGATCGGGCCAACTTCGACCGCACCGTGGTCTCAACCCGCCTGCAGGTCGAGTTCTTCACGGCCGGAGTCGACGCGATCGACCATGGCGTCGGAGGCATCGAGGGCGCAGTCATGCAGGGCGGTGTGCACGAAGGCGAAAAAGTGACGGGCTTTATCGGCCGGGCCGGCGCGCCCTATGCCCCCGGGGCGGTGCTTACTCCGGTATCGACCGTGGGCGGAGCGATCTACGAATCGCGGTTCGAGATACAGAACTTCGGCGGGAACTGGTGGATCGCGCATAATGGGAATTGGCTCGGGTACTACCCCCGGGAAGGGCTCGACCAAATCGAGTTCAGCGCATGCCAAGCCCACTGGTATGGCGAAGTGCGCGACCGTAACACGGATACTTGGGACGTGACCGACATGGGGAGCGGACAGTTCGCGGCGGAGGGGCTGGGACGCGCCGCACATTTTCGGCTTCCTCAATACTTGGACTCCTTTGCAGCACCACAATGGCCAGACGCGGCCCTTCCCCCGAAGCCGAACAACCCTCTCTGCTACACGAGCTCCGGCCTCCTGGACCAGAGCGCGACCTTCGGGCCGCTCTTTCAGCGGATCCTGTACGTGGGCGGTCCCGGCGGCGATTCGCCGGGCTGCACCTACCCGTGAATGGAGGACGCTCGATGAAGCTCGGATTCTCACGGATCGTCGCGATGCTCGTCGCCACGTGCGGCCCGCTCGTCTTGATCGACGGGTGCAGCGCCGCCCCGCCCCCGCCCCTGCCGCCGCCCCCGCCGGACAGGCAGCACGTGTTCACGAACTGCGAGGAGTTCGTCGTGGCACCGACCGAGGATGGCGGCGTCGATGTCCGCGGCCGCCCCTGCGCGAAGGAGAGCGATTGCTCGGGCGGCTTTTGCGACCGCGGCTTGTGCGCGTGGCCGACGACCGGATGGTTCTACGGCCTCCCCTGTGGACACGGGGAACGCTTTTACCGTGGTGATGCTGGGCATCATGCCTGCGCGGGATATCTGTGCCTGGCCGGCCTGTGTCGGTCCTGCGAGTCCGACGCCGAATGCCACAGGTGGGCAGGGCCGGACACGACCTGCATGCCCTTCGCCAACTGGCCCGGCAAGCAATGCGGGACCATCGATCCGGTCCGGGTATGCCCGAACGGAAATTCGGTTGAGCCAGACTGGTGGGTTGAGCCCGGAATGGGGATCCGCCCGCCCGGCTTCGAGACGAAGCCCGCTCCGTGACGATGGCATCCTTGCGCCTCTCCACGTCCCTGCGCATTTCAAGACGGGCAATTCGAACCTGCACGCACGGCAAGGCGATCGACCCCGAAGGCGAATCGCAGCTCGGGACCCTGGGCGCATTACGCGACCGGCTGGCGAAGTTCGAGGCGGTGGAGATGGATCTTGCGACTTGGTGGGAGGTTCTCGGCGCGGGGGAAGGGAACTCTTCGGCGCTGGCGGGACGATTCCGCGGATTGGCGCCACGGGCCTGACACTGGGCCCGCCCTTGCGGCAAGCCGTCCTCGCGCTCCAGCGAGGCACCCGCGAAGACCGCGGAGGCACCCGCGAAGACCGCGGAGGCACCCGCGAAGACCGGGGAGGCACCCGCGAAGACCGCGGAGGCACCCGCGAAAACCGGGAAGGCACCCGCGAAAACCGGGAAGGCATGCGCGAAGACCGGGAAGGCATGCGCGAAAACCGGGAAGGCACCCGCGAAGACCGGGAAGGCACCCGCGAAGACCGGGGAGGCACCCGCGAAGACCGGGGAGGCACTCGCGAAAACCGGGGAGGCACTCGCGAAAACCGGGAAGGCATGCGCGCACCCGCCCGCCTGGCACAACCCCTGCCCGCCAGGCCGCTCACCATGCCCCTCCCCCCCTCCCCTGCGAACATCCTGCTCACGCTCGCCGCATGCCTGCTCCTCGCCGCCTGCGCGCCCCTCCCGCCTTCCGCGCTGGAGGCCGAGAATCCGGATCCGGGTCGGGAAATCGAGCTTCAGGCCGCGTTCGAGATCGACCCGACCACGCCGATCCTGCTTCCCTTGCGCGGAGGGACGACGGGGGACCCGTACGCATTGACGTGTGCAGAGGACGAGGTCGTGGTCGGGCTCCGCGGGCGAAGTGGAACGACGGTGACTGCGCTCGGGCTGGTTTGTGCGCGAATGCAGGAAAATGGGGCGCTCGTGGATCGGGACGACCGACCGACGATCGGGGCGACGACGGGGAACGTGTTTTATTCGGAATGCCCGCAAACCGAGGCCGTGATCGAGGTGCGTGGCCGCGCCGGAACGACGCTCGATCGAGTCGGGGTGCGCTGCGCACGCGTGCGACGCTGGGTGCAGCTCGGGACACCCGGCAGCATCGAACCCTCGTACGGCGGCACGGGCGGCGCTCCGTTCACCGACGGTTGTCCACCCGGGTATTTCCTGCAAGGCGTGCTGGGATTCGCAGGGGCGACGATTGCCAGTATGCAGGGATTGTGCGTGCCGATCACGTCGTGACGCGCGCACCGAGCTTCATCATCGATAAAGGGTGACCGTGTAGGCGCGGGGCAACGCAGGCGGGTCGTCGGGATCGAAGGGGTGGCTCCGGTCGATGCTGCCCGCGTTGACGCCAACGACGAGGAGGCCGGCGGCGCCGCGGAGATCACGGATCGTGCGTTCGGCGTGGGTCGCGCCATTGATGCCGGCGATGGATACGCGGCCGACCTCGGCGCCCGTACGATCGACCTTCACGAGGGCCCAGTGGAAAAAGACGCCGAGCTCCCAGTCCGCGGCGAACGTGATTTCGACGTCCTCGGGCGCGCCCTGCAAATCGAGCCAGAGGTACGTCGAGCCAGTGGCCTCGATCGGGCGGAGGGGCGCGAGCCTGCGCGGGAGCGAGTCGTATGGGACGGCCCACTCGAAGCGCACGCGGCCGAAATCACCGAATCGATCGACGTCCGAGAGGTGCACGCCGTCGCTCCGCGAGCCGACGAAAGCGCGGGTGATCGCGAAATCGAGGAGCATGTCCTCGAACGGTTTGCCAAGGGCGCGGGAATTGCTGCGTAATGCGTCGAAGACGTCGGGCTCGTTGGCGAAATGGAGAGCAGAGGGCTCGGTGCGCTGGCCCGCGACGGTGAGGAGGCCAAAAAGGACACCCGTAGGCACGCCGGTGCCATAGGTGTCGTCGAGGAAATGGCTGAAGAGCAAGGATCCCGAGGGTTCGTCGGGGCCCGGGAGGGTCGTGAGCGAACGTTCGGGCGCGCGCTGGAATTCATCGATGGCGGCGACGTCGACGAGGGCACAATCGACGAGCGTGGAGGCGAGGTGGCTCGACACCATGCCGATGGCGGAGGCTTCGGCGCCCGCGTCGAGGCGAAGCACGGAGGCATGGGCAATGGCGCGGGCAATGGCGGCGTCGAATTCGCAACCGGCCGAGGGATCGGGCGGCGGGAGGACGGAGAATGCAGAGGCGCGATCCCAGACGTCGCCCGTGGTGATGCCGTCGGGCGCGGTGGCCGGCGCGGTGGCGCCCTCGACAAGGTAGAGGTCGTACCGTGTATCCCCGCCTCGAGGGTCGTCGGGAAGGGGAAGGGGCAAGCCGAGGGCGATCATCACGCGGAGGGATCGTTCGGCGGAGGCAAGGGCACGGAGGATCGCGTGCTCGGCAACGGAGGGGCCGGCGTGTACACACACGGGGGCGACGAAGGAACAGGCGGCGCGGGGGACGGAAGGGGCGCTCGGGCGTTCACGGGCAGGGAAAACGGAGGGACCGGCCACGCGCGAGGGAGCGGAAGCGGGGGCCGTCGCGGACGCGGAAGCGGCAGCGCCGGCGCTCGCCAGGACGACGGCCCACCCCAAGACCCGGCCACGCCACGACCGTGAGGGCGACACCGGCATTTGACACCCCTTGGCGCGTCCGCCTACAACCATGGGTCTCCGAACGACGGCTCGCCTCGGTCCGAGCTCGTCGGGCTCCGGAGGCCGATCGACACGGGTAGGGTATGTACACGAAAGTGGGTGCCTTCGGGTCAGCTTCGAGGTCGAGCCACCCGACGAACGTGTGGAGGGTCGAATGACGCCTTTCCAAAGACCGAATGCGGGGACGTTGTCGTTCGACCTCGCCGAAGGGCTCGTGCGGCTCGGCGGCGAGATGCGCCTCGTCGTGCCCGCCTCCGCGTTGATGGCGCTCTGGGGAGCCACGAGCCCGTCCGCGCGCCGCGTGTTCGGTCGCGCGCTCGGCGAAGCGATCGGACGGACGGCAGCGAGGCGCCTCGCCAGCGAAGACGCCGACGCGAGACGCGTGATGCTCGAGGTGAGCCCCGAGTCCGCGCTCTCGGAGCTCGCAGCCGCATGGGCGCTCGCCGGGCTCGGCGCGCTGGGAATGGAACGGTGGGGCCGCGCGCTCGTGTTCGTCGTGAAAGGATCACCGCTCGGCGGCGACGGCGACGAGCTCTGCGAGATCGCGCTCGAAGGCACGATCGGCGTGGCGAGCGGCAAAAGCGCGCGGGTCGTGCGGCTCGAGCGCGTGGACGATCAGGCGAGGTTCTTCGTGAGCAACGCAGGCGCGACTTCGAAGGTGCGCGCAGAGCTCGCGCGAGGGACGATGTGGGCCGAGGTGCTGGCCGAGCTCGAGGCGCCGTCCTCGCGAGGTGACGCTTGAGCGACGACGACGACGACCAGGACTGGCCGGGCTCGCCGGATACGAAGGTGTCGAAATCCACGCCGGATCTCGTGCCGCCCGCGTCGTCGCGACAACCACGGTCGCTAAAGGACGAGCTGCCGCTCGACGACGCCTTGCCCGGGATCCTCGATCCCGACGCAGAGCCTCTCGCCGAGTCCGAGGAGAGGCCACCCGCCTCGCGGAAGGTCGCGAGCGTGCGCGCACCAGCCGATCCACGGGTCCACGACTACTCGACGTGGGACATCGACGGCATCACGGCCGAGCCGCCCCCACCGACACGCAAGGCCGGATGGCTCGGCGTGGAGCGAAAGGCCCAGGTCGAAGAGGTGCGCGTGCTCCTCGAGCACCCCTCGACACAATCAGGCCCGACCGCGCCCGACGTCGTGCGGCGCGTGTTGCCAGAAGACGAGCTCGTCGCGCTCGCATCCGCCGCACGCACCCATCGCCCCGCGACGTTCGGCGAGCTGCTCGACGCCTCGCTGGCTCTCGGCGAAGACGGGCCTTGAGAGTTGAGAGCGACGCGAGGCGCGCGAGATCAGACGCCCTTCTTGGGGGGCTGCTGGGGCGAGAGCGTGCGCGCGAGGAACGAGTAGACGTCCATCTTGTCGCGCGGCGCCTGGCCCTTCTCGACGAGCTTCTGCGTGATGTCGTCGATGAGCGCGCGCATGCGGTCGTACGCGGCGCCGCTCGGCACGCGCTCGTAACGCAGCGGGAAGCTCATCATCGCGGCCTGCTTCTCGTAGAACGAAGGCTTCACGAAGACGTGCTCCTCCGGCGTCACGAGCGCCGAGAGCACGGTCACGAGCGGCCACGTCGCGAGCTTGGACTTCGCGAGGGCCGCGACGAGGCGATCGAAGCGCGCCTCGTGCGGATCGGTTCCATGCAGCAGATCCCGGATGCCCTCAGCGACGGGGCGATCGTGCTCGGTCGCCATCTTGCCGAAGGGGATGATGTCGCCGAGCGGGTGCAAGAGGCCCGTCGCGGACTTGTGCACCGCGCGCACGTTCGACACGATCTCCGCGTAGTTGCCGGCCTGGATCGACCGATCCATCCCGTCCTTCGAGAGCAGGCTGCGCGCCGTGGCCATCGCGATCGCCCGCGAGGACTTGGTCTTCTTGCCCGCCGCGTCCGGCTCCTCGCTGCCCCGCTCCTCCTTGGAAAAACGCGCGCTCGAGAAGCCGCCCGGGAAGATCTCGAGGAAAAGCGAGAGCTGGGCCTCGAAGTTCGGCAGGACGGGCGCCACCGCGCGCTGCTTCGGCTTGCCGGACGACCGCGCATCCTTCAAGCCGCGGACCTTCTTTTCGAGCGCACGCGCCTCCGCAGCGCCAAGCGAGACCGGCTCGAGCTTCGACCAGAAGGCCTTCGCGATCGAGTGGCTCATGCCGTCCTCGAAGTCGTAAAAGCGCTTGTCGTCGCGTTCTTCGGAGAGATAGCCGAGGCCCCACTCGGGACAACCCGGGTGCTTGACGATCATCGGCGCGACGGCGGTGGCAGGGGGGACGTTCACGGTCATGGGCGGCCAGAGTAGCCCATGGGCCGCAGTTCGCACGCGCCCTCCGCGCTCAATTCAGCTCGCGCCCGCCCGGCGCGAGCGTATGCCGCTGCATCGCGAGGACCTCGGTCACGCGGTGAGCACGCGCGCGTGGAGAGAGCGTCTCGAGGATCGCCTGACGTTCACGTGCGTCGAGCACGAGGTGGTGAGCGCAGAGATCCGCGAGCAAAGCCGGCTTCGCGTCGCGCGGCAAGCGAAACTCGAAGCTGCGATCCCGCTCGCGAACCAGCGTTGTAAAGGCGGTCGCGGTCGATACGAGGGCCGTCAGCTCACGCGGTGTCACTTCTTCGTCCGGAGGAACCAGCACATCCGCGGAGGCGCGGCGGTACGGCGGCTCGAACGGCAGTTCCGACAGACGCACCCGCGCGCGGCCACGCAGGAGGATGTTGTAACGACCGCCGGACAGCTCGGCGTGATCGACGATCGTCCCCACGCCGGCGACACGCGCGATCGAAGGATGCCCCTCTGCGTCCACTGGCCCGTCGTCCAGGATCAGGACGACCGACATCGAGCGGTGCGTCTCGAGCGCGTCGCGCACCAGGGCGCGGTAGCGGGGCTCGAAGACGTGCAGCGGCAAGAGCGCGCCGGGGAAAAGCACCGTGTTCGGGAGCGGGAAGAGGGGTAACGCAGAGAGCGCCTCTGCCAGGTCCGAAGGGCCATCCATCGAACGAACGTAGCACGCACCTCTCACGGGGCGTACGGCGCATGCCCGAGGAAAACGCAGAAGATCAGCGACCGAGCGCCGCGAGGGCGAGCGCGCTGCCCTCACTCGTGGCGAACGAGCCGCCAAACGCGAGGGTGTCCACGATCGCGCCCGTCTTGCGTTCGCCGCGGGACACGAGGCAGGTGTGCGTGAGCGAGAGCCGGCAGAGCGCGCCCTTGGCCTCGAGCTCGCGGCAAATGAGATCCACCACGGTCGCGCCGATCTGCTCCTGGAGCGTGAGCCTACGCGCGACGACGTCGACCACGCGGGCGAGCGTGCCGATGCCCG
>JANMGF010000199.1:0-4397 GCA_031374535.1 Polyangium sp. (in: bacteria) | reverse complement strand
GAACATCGAGCTCATCGCGCCGGTCGCGCTCGAGGAGCAGATGCGCTTCGCCATCCGCGAGGGCGGCAAGACCGTCGGCGCGGGCATCGTGACGAAGATCCTGAAGTAGCGAGCGAGTCGAGATGACGGTGCAGGGTGGCGGATCCAGTGGCTCCGGTAGGGCTGCTGGGGAACGGGGGACACGAATCCCGGTCTCGTTAGCCTGCACCGAGTGTACGGCAAGGAATTACAAGACGACGAAGTCTCCCGAGGATTACGTTGAACTCAAGAAGTTCTGCAAGCAGTGCAAAAAGCATACGCTGCATCGGGAGACGAAGTAATCGTCTGTAGCGGACGAACCGGATCCGAAGTAGACGAACCGCTCGGCTCGTGGCATCAGTCCCGGGCCGAGCAAGTTGAAGGGGTATAGCTCAGTTGGTAGAGCAGCGGATTCCAAATCCGCAGGTCGGGAGTTCGAGCCTCTCTGCCCCTGCCCCCACAGGGGTCCCTCCTTCCGCTGTCAGTTCAGCATGAGGTAGGGGCCAACCAGCGCCTCGGTCGTCTCGCGAAAGTGAGCGGGCGAGGCGTAGATGTCGGTGACGCTCGAAGCGAACCCGGCACGTCTTGGAACGAACGGCGATGGCGACACGACGAGAGAAAGACGAGGCGCAGAAAGCCCAGAAGAAGGGTTCTGCGCCGGATTCTGCCCCGGATTCGGCTCCGGACGCATCGCTTGCGGTGCGTGGCGGGACCGATCTCGACGTCGCGCCTACGTCGTCCACGAAGTCCACGGACGAAGCCGAAGACGAACGCGACGACGCTGGTTCGGAGGACACGGGGGGGCAGGCGGCGGAGGGCGACGCGGCCGAAGAAGACGGGGAGGTCGCGGCGGCGCGGCAGCTCGGGACCGACCGCTATGTGATGGCGGGGTTTTTCGGGGCAGCCATCCTCGGCGCGTACGTGCTTGGCAAGGCCATACACGGCCTTTGGGCCAATCTCTCGAACCGTGACTGGTTCAGCCGGGCGGTGCCTACGCTCGCGGCAATTGCGGACGAGGACAAGGCGACATTTGCGACGGTGTTCGCGGGTCTCGTCGCGGTCATCGTCACGCTACGGACCTACCGTCGTCCCGACGTACGCGAGTGGACGGACGAGGTGGCTTCGGAGTTGATCAAGGTCAAGTGGCCGACCAAGAAGGACGTCACGAACTCGACGATGGTGGTCATTGCGGCGAGCGCAGTGGCCACCATTTATCTCGCTCTGCTCGACAGGTTGTGGTCGTTCGTGACGGGTATCGTCTACGGCACTGGAAGCTAGGGCCGTTCGGGAGCCACGCGCCATGGCGAAGAAGTGGTACGTCATTCATACCTACTCGGGCTACGAGGCGAAGGTGCGCGATGCGCTCCAGCAGCGCGCCAAGCAGCACGGCCTCGATGACAAAATTGGCGAGGTCTTGATCCCGAGTGAAACAGTCACCGAGAACCGCCCGGGGGGCAAGCAGAGGGTTCGTCAGAAGTTGAGCTTGCCTGGCTACATCTTCGCTGAGATGGAGATGAGCGAGACGGTGTGGCACCTCGTGAAGGACACGCCGAAGGTGACGGGCTTCATCGGCAACCAGACGCCGCAAGAAGTCCCGGCCCCACAGATCGAGAGCCTGCGTCGGGGCATCGTGGAGGGCGCGGTCAAGCCGAAGCCCAAGCTCACGTTCGAGGTCGGTGAAGAGGTGCGCGTGCTCGACGGTGCGTTCGCCAACTTCACGGGAACCGTGGACGACGTGAAGATGGATAAGCAGAAGCTGAAGGTCAAGGTGTCGATCTTCGGCCGTCCGACCAGCGTGGAGCTCGATTTTTCGGCGGTGGAGAAGCGCTGAGCGACGTTCCGGGTCGGGAACGAACAAGTAGTCGCAGCACAGAACGGGTAAAGCAATGGCGAAGAAAATCACCGGATACGTCAAGCTTCAGCTTCCTGCGGGGAAGGCCAACCCCTCGCCCCCGGTCGGTCCTGCGCTCGGCCAGCACGGCGTCAACATCATGGCGTTCTGCAAGGACTTCAACTCGCGGACCGCCTCGCAGGGCGACATGATCATCCCGGTGGTGATCACGGTCTTCTCGGACCGGTCGTTCACGTTCATCCTGAAGACGCCGCCGGCTTCGGTCCTCTTGAAGAAGGCCGCCGGGTTGGAGACCAAGAAGAAGCCTGGTTCTGGCTCGAAGGAGCCGAACAAGACGAAGGTCGGCCAGGTGACGCGCAAGCAGCTCGAGGAGCTCGCGCAGATGAAGATGCAGGACATGAACACGACGAACCTCGAGTCGGCGATGCGCAACATGGCGGGCACGGCCCGCTCGATGGGCATCGCTATCGTCGATTGATTCGTCATCCGCGCGCTTGAAGCATCTCCGTTTTTGCGGAGAAGCCGGCAGCGAGCGCGCGAACCGCGTGAAAGCGCGGCGATAACAGAGCACCCCCCCCACGTTGGGGGAGAGCACCACGGTAAAACGGCGCACCGTGGGAGGCGTAAGCCGATAAAACAGGAGGGCAGATGCCGAAAGTCGCCAAGAAACGCGCTGCGGCCCAGGCCATGGTGGACCGCACGCGCAAGTACACGCTTCAAGAAGCATGTACTCTCGTGAAACAGGCCGCGACGGCGAAGTTCGACGAGACCGTCGACCTCGCAGTTCGGTTGGGCGTGAACCCGCGCCATGCGGACCAGATGGTCCGTGGCGCTGTCGTCATGCCGTTTGGAACGGGCCAGTCGGTCCGCGTCCTCGTCTTCGCCAAGGGCGAAAAGGCGAAGGAAGCGGAAGCGGCGGGCGCCGACTTTGTCGGTGAGGCTGACCTGGTGAACAAGATCCAGGAAGGCTTCATGGACTTCGACCGCGTGATCGCTACGCCCGACATGATGGGTTTGGTCGGTAAGCTCGGTCGTATCCTCGGTCCGCGAGGCCTCATGCCGAACCCGAAGGTCGGCACCGTCACGGTCGATGTGAAGACCGCGGTGTCCGAAGCGAAGGCCGGCAAGGTGGAGTACCGCGTCGAGAAGGCGGGCATCGTGCACGCCCGGATCGGCAAGGCCTCCTTCAAAGAGGAAGCGCTGACCAAGAACGCGGAGGCCTTGATCCAGGCTCTCATTCGCGCGAAGCCGTCGACTGCGAAGGGGATTTATCTCCGGAGCATCACGATCTCTTCGACGATGGGGCCGGGCGTCCGGATCGACCCGGTGCACCTCGGCGACAAGGCGGAGGAGGGCTGATCATGGAGCGCAACGAGAAAGAGGCTCTGGTCGGCGAGGTCAAGCAGCGATTCGATCGCATGACCTCGGCGGTTTTCCTCGACTTCACGGGTCTCAACGTGGCGACGGTGACGAAGCTGCGCGACGAGTTCCGGAAGGCGGGCGTCGAGTATCGAGTCGTGAAAAACACGCTCGTTCGGCATGCGATCAAGCATCACGCGTGGTCGCAGAAGCTCGACGATACGCTTGTCGGGATGACCGGGATCGCCTGGAGTTACGAGGATCCCAGCGCGGCCGCCAAGGTCGTGAAGGCCTTCCGCAAGGAGAAGGACCACGAGAAGCTGAAGATCAAGGCGGGTCTCATCGAGGGCCAGATCCTCAACGCCGAGGGCGTGGAGAATCAGCTCGCGACGATGCCCGGCAAGAACGAGCTCAGGGCGACGCTGCTTGCGACGTTGCAGGCGCCTCTCCAGCAGTTCTTGCAGCAGCTCAATGCGCCTCTTCAGAACTTCGCGTACCTGCTGAAGGCGAAGGAGGACGCGGCAGGCGGAGCGGGCTGAGCAGCCCTTCCGAGTCCGATCGTGGTGCTTGGGGCGAAGGACGCTGTAGGCGATCCAAGCTCCAAACGCTCGACCAGTGAGAAAGGGCATTGCGCCCTTCAGGTTTTGATCTAGAGACGCGCCCCGGGGTACTCATCCCACCGCGGCGCGCGCAGAGGTTTGAAGGAGTCTCGTCATGGCTGAGATCACGCGGGAGCAGGTCGTCGATTACCTTTCCAACCTGCCGGTTATCCAGATCGCCGAGCTCATCAAGGAGCTCGAGAACAAGTGGGGCGTGAAGGCGGCTCCGGCGGCGGTGGCGGTTGCTGCTGCTCCGGCGGCGGCCGAGGCGCCGAAGGTCGAGGAGAAGACCGAGTTCGACGTTGTCCTGGCGGCCGCCGGCGGCAACAAGATCGCGGTCATCAAGGCGGTCCGCGAGATCACGGGCCTTGGCCTCAAAGAGGCGAAGGACCTGGTCGAGGGTGCCCCCAAGAACGTGAAGGAAGCGGTCTCCAAGGCTGACGCTGAGGAGATGAAGAAGAAGCTGACCGAGGCAGGTGCGACGGTCGAGCTCAAGTAAGGATCCCAGCTTCCCGTTCAGGGACAGCGCGATCCGCCATGCGACGGCGGCAGGGGCGAACGTCCCTGCC
>JANMGF010000166.1:0-5360 GCA_031374535.1 Polyangium sp. (in: bacteria) | reverse complement strand
GATCGCCAGGCCCGCGGCCTCCACGCTTTCGCCCGCGTCCGCGAGCTCCACGACGTCGAGCGTGTGCCCGTCGATCATGATGGTGCTGCCGGCGAGGGCCGTGAACGGCACGACGACGTCGGGCACCTGGCCGGGGAAGTTCATCTTGAGAAACGCGAGCGTGCCGTCCTTTTTCGCGTTGTAATCAGCGAGGACCGCGGCGGTGGTCACGAACTTCGCGTCCGGGAAGGCCATCCGGATGACCTCCATCCCGACGTAATGGTCGGGGTGGGCGTGCGTGAGGAAAACCGTGGTGAGCTTCTTGTTCGTCGCCTTGATGAGGTCAACGACCTTCGTCGCCTCGGCGGAGAAGAACTGACCGTCCACGAGGACGGCCTCGGTCTCGCCCACGATGAGGTGCGAGTCGACCGCGAAGCCGTCGGGCGAGGTATGCGTCTGCACCTCGAGCGCCGCGCTGCTGCCACCGGTGCCACCGCTCCCGCCGCCGCCGCCGCTGCCGCCGCTCCCGCCGGAGCCCGAGGAAGCAGCGGAGGACGTGGTGTTGTTGGGGTTGTTCGTATCGTCGCCGCAAGCCACGACGGCGAGCGCCGCGCCGAGGCCGAGGGCCAGCATCAGACTATGTTTCATGATCGATTGCTCCGGGTGGAAGGATGAAAAGCCACGCGAAGCTACGTGAGGGCGGCAGCAATGTCAATCGACGAATACAATTTCGGTGGGACATGCCACGCATGCACGAAATGCATGACGAGCCAGACGCCGAAGTCAGCCGCCGGTGTCTTCGGCCTCGTCGGGCTGTGGCTCCTCTGCCCGCGCCCGTCGCGCCGCGCGCCCCGCGGTGACGAGGGACGGATACGGAGATGCGCCTCCCTCCTTGCGCCGGAGCCACGCGGCGGTGGTCGTCACCTCCCCATAAAAGCCGATGAGCAGCGTCCAGGCGCGGTGGACCCGTTCGGTCCAGAGCGCTTGCTCCGTGCTGCGTGAGGCGGAGAGCTCCTCCAGAACACGGTGCGACAGCTCGTCCGCGCGCGTGGCGTCCTCGGCGCGGTAATGGACCTTGTCGTTCTTGAGCTTCTTCTGTTCGGCGCGATAGATCCTGGCGAGGCGGGCGAGGTCCTGGGCGAGGTCGCGGTAGCCAGTTCCCAGACGGATATCAGCGATCTCGCGGCCGTTCGGGGTCGCCGCGTCGAAGTGGTAATCGCCGACCTTGAGCATTTGCGTCTTGAGCTTGGTCGCGTCGTCGACGAGCTCGACGGGGAGCTTGGCCTCGGTGCCCTGCGCATTGGCGGAGAGGAGCCCGGTGGCCGCATACCAGGCCGCGAGCGAGGCGATTTCGAGGTTGTCGAGGTCGGCGATGTCGAAGAGCTGCGGGGGCAACATCTCAAAGCGGGCGCGCATCGCCGGCGCGGAGAGCTCGCGGGCAATGCCGAGGGCGACGATGGCCGCAGCATCGACGCTGGTATTGAGAGACAGGAGGCTCTCCTTGGGGAGCTGTTCGAGGCGCGGGAGGAGCTTGTCGAAGGCAGCCTTGGCGGCGTCCGCGTCGACAGGGGGTTTCTTTTGGGGAGAAGGGCTCATGGGGGGACGTTATCATGGGGAGGGGGGGCGGGGTAGGGGGTCGGTGGGGGGTGGCAGCGGAAACGTTGCCCCGTCGCGCTCGGCTCTCGTAGCGTCGCCCACGAGGTTGGTGGCTGCGGGTACGAGGAATGGGAGCCGAGGGCGAGCATGCGGGTGCTGCGGATCGGGTTGTTGTTGTGGGGGGTCGTGTTTGGGGTGGGGTGCGAGAAGGAGTGCAAGAATCCGGCATTCACCCAGGACGACTTGAAGGGTCGCGGCAGGATCGAGGGGCCTGCGATGCAGTGCAACATCGTGGAAGAGTGCCAAGGACACGCCGGCCGTCGCGACACGCGGCGTGCACTGACGCCGCTCGAGGACCCCAAGATCGTGGATCGCGGGAGCAAAAACGACAACAGAGACTCGTGCAGAGACAAAGCGATTCGGCTGGAGCTTGTCGACCGCCAGTGTAAGGTCGAAGCTTCGCCGGAACGGATTTGTCTCGACGTACCTGGTACGTCGAATGGGCCTGATTTCACTGGATCCACGGGCGGGACGTTCGTCACGGTGGGGGTTGGGGCTGGCAGCGGCGACTACGGGTCCCACGAGCAGGGGGCAGGCGGCGCGGGGAGCGCAGGTGCCGACCCCGGAGACCAGGGTCAGGGCGGGATCTGAAGGATGCAGACAAACACACGCTCGCGTTTGCGAACCCGATGGTGTAGAATCCGGGCCGCCCGCGGCGCAAAGGTAAATTGCATGAAACGTTATGGTGCAGCGCTCCTCGTCCTCACCGTTGCCGTCGCCTTCCTGAACCTCGGCCTGGGCGCTCGCGCGGACGACGGCCGTTTGCCGAGCCCGGCGTCTTGCAAGACGGAGCTCGGGTTCATCTTCGATTGGTGTGAGAGTCGCGCCCACTGGCCGTGTGGTCTTGTCGGAGACGAGGACATGGCCGCTTGTCAGGCCGGCTGCGTGATGTACCTCTGCCCCGAGCAAATTACGTGCAGCGAGCTTGATCCGATGTGGTGTGGAACCGGCTGCGAAGATCCGAGTGGTGCCACCTATTGGCGCAACGGCGCCATCGCCTGGGAGCGCTGCGACCGCCTGTTCGGTGATCTCGATGGGAACGGCGAATGGGATTCATCCGAGCACGATCCATGGCTGGACTGCGTCCAAGCGCAAAGGAAGGCGCAATGCCCTGCGTACCGGACGCGGCGCGAGATGAGGCCGGAATAGGCCGGCGGGGGGCTCGCGCGAGCTTCCGGCGGTCGCGGGGTGACCGCCGGAGGGCTCGGCGGAGCGGCGGGACGGTGGGTGGGGGACTGAATTGGAGAGGAAGCCAACGTCCGGAGGTCGGTGGGGGACCGCCGGGAGGCTCGGGGGAGCCGGGAGGGAGTCGATGGGTGACCGCCGGGGGCTCGGGCGAGCCATGCGGGGGCGCTCGTGGGGTCAGGTTGGCTTGTCATTGTCGGGATCGTCGGGCAGCTCGACGAGGCGGAGCGGTCCCGGCTCTCGCTGGGGGGTCGTTTTCCGGCGCTCACGCTCGGCCATCTCGACGAGCGCATCCACGTCCGGCCACCATGCCTCGGGGTCACGGCTCGGCGAGGCCCCCTGCTCCTGAAACGCGCGAGCGACCTTCTCGCAGCGGTCGCCGAATATGCGCAGGAGGAGGGCGGCACGCAGCGAAACACGCCCGGCTGTCGCCAGGGCGATCGCGTGCCGTTCACGGACGTCGTATTGCTCGTCCTTGTAGACCTCGCCCATCACCTCTTGCGCCTCGTGCTGCGCTACGTTCTTGAGGAGAATGAGCGCACCCATGCCGATGTAGTCGCCGCCGATTTCCAGAGGGCCCCGATCGTCCGCATAGTCCTCGGACGAGGTGGGCGGCTCCTCCTCCGAGGTGACCTCCTCGTCGCTCGTCTCCTCCAATGCTTCGGGATGATGAGGCTGCGTGAGGGTGGCCACGGCGTCGACCTGCGGCTCCGCGGAAGCGGGCGCGGCTCGACCAAAGAGGACGATCATGAACAACGTGAAGAGGCCCGGCGACGCGCCATGCGCCTCGATGTACCATTGATGATCCGCGCGCATCTTGTCGCGCGCGAGGAGCAAAAAGGCAGCTCCGGTTACGAGGGCCGTGACGACAAATCCGACGAAGAGCGATAACGACGTACCCATACACACCCCGCCAGCATGAAGATGAATTGTACGAACCGGACCGCTTCGGTGTAGTTCCACGGCCCGATCTGGGCGTACACCACGACGGGCAAGGTGATCTCACCCGCCAGGAAGGCGAAACCGATCACGCGCGCCGGGGTTCGTGGGACCCCGCCACGCTTGGCGAGGTACACGGACAGTCCGACGTAGAGTGCAATCGCGATTTGAATGACCGAGTAGAGAAGACGAAGGCGTTCACCCCGGATCAGGGGATAGCCGCCGCATACCACAGCGACGAGCGAAAGCCACACCCCGGCGTAGATCCTATGGCGAGGGACGCCTCGAAGGGCGTCCGCGCACGCGGGAACGGAGACGAACCAGGCGAGCCAAGCCGCGTGCTCGGCTCGCCACGACCATAGAAGCACGCCACTACGGTAGGGGAGGGGCGCATTGCCCTGGATGACGTGCGCGATGTCGATGACCGCGCTCCCCACGGTCCCCAGGACCGCAAGCCAAACCAGGGGCCAGAACTCGCGGTCGCCCTGGGCCCGAGAAAGGGCTGCGAGCAATGCGAGCATGGTCACGACGTAGACGGCGGCGTGCGGAGTTGTCACGGAAGGTCGGCGAAAGCAATGCCGCGATCATCGACGCGGAGGGCGAGCGTGGAAGCCAAACCCGCGCGGAGAGCCTCGAGCGCCTTGGCCGAGATGGGCACGGCAAGAGCGCCCTCGGGCACGACGGACGGGAGCGTCCAGACGCAGGCGCCGTCCTTGGCCTGGGCCAGGACGAGGGGCCGCAAACCACGCTCATCCGCGAGGATCACCAGCCGGAGCTCGCGACCGTGCAGCTGCGCGAGGATCGCGCGTTCGACGAGATCGATGAGGATCGCAGGGGTGAATTCGTAACCCCAGTTGGGAGGGCTGTGCATAGGGCCGGGAGCCTACACCGGCGTTTGGCGTGCGGTCAAGACGAACCCTGGAGCACGCGGGCACAACGTCTGCGGGCGTGGATGGGGTCACGTCTCAGTTTGTCGCGCCGGCCGGGGGGGCCTTCCCGGGAGAGGCGGTGGGGCCGGCGTCGGGAGGGCCGGCGTCGGGAGGGGGGGCGGGGGCGGGGTCGATCAGATAACACGGCGCGAAGTCGTACTTCTCATTGTTACCGCAGAGGATGGAATTCTCATTGCAGCAAACAGCGCAGCTATAACTCGCCTCTCGCCGGAAGCAGCTAGTAAAGCATTCGTGGGTTAGCTTATCGCAGATTTCGGGCCTTTTGTGCGGCTTCTCCTCCTCATCTCGGTCGCGTTGCGGCTTGTACGGCCCGCAGCCCGGGCGTGCGCTTCCCAGGGAGGACAACACCACGAGCGCGAGCAACATCTTCCTCATGAAGACCTCCAGAACTCGAACGTAGGGTGGTCGGATGGATGCACTATTCCTTGCTGGGACACCAGAAGAAGCTAAAATTCTTGCCCCTCATGCAGGCATCTCGGGCGTCGGAGCAGCATGTGGTGCACGCATTGCCGGCCCCAGCCTTGAAGCAACTGTTCTGGCACGCGACCGCCTTCTGATCGCACGGAGGCAGATCGTCAAAGTCCCCGCATCCACCGGGAACAAGAACCAGGGCAACGAGGGAGAGATGGACGACAAGGCTTCGCATGGGGC
>JANMGF010000150.1:0-1184 GCA_031374535.1 Polyangium sp. (in: bacteria) | reverse complement strand
GTCGAAAGCGCGCTTTGCGCGCTTTCGCCCGCGGTCCAGGCCGTGCCTGGTCCGGGGTGGAGGGGGCGGACAGCCCCCTCCTGGGGTCCGGGGCAACGCCCCGCTCCGCACCAACTACGGCAAAAACATCCGCAAAATCTCGCAGAGCCGCGGATCGAGCGACCCCCTCTCGATCACGCTCTCCAGCGACTCCGCATTCGCCAGCTCCTCCGCGACCGATCCGAGGAGCGGAAACCCCTCCGCCGCGAGGGGTGCCAGCGTCTCCCGACGCGCGAGCACCCGCTCCATCAGCTCGATCTTGCTGCGCAGAACACCGCCCCAGAGCTCCCGCGCGCGTGCAACCACGCCGAGCCGGCTCGACTCGATGAACGTGAAGAACCCGCGCTCGCTGCGGAACCACTCCTCGACATGCTTGACGATCCGCGCGTCCTCCGCCGTCAGCGCCTCGCGCTCCGCGATGAGCGCCGCGCGGCGCGGATCCTCGTCCGAAAGCACGGAGAGCCGCGCCTCGATCGCCCCGAGCTCGCCCGGGATCTGCACGAGCCGCCTCCGCCAGACAGGGAGCTTCTCCACGAGCACCGGCGCGCCCACGTGCGTGAGCCAGAGATGCGGCGGGAGCACGCAGCCCATCACGTCGGCGAGCGTGAGCCGGCGCTCGAACTCCGTCACGGCCTGGATCCGATCCCGACCGGGGCGCGCGTGGAACGTCGTCGCGCGGATGCCCGCCATGCTCTCCAGCACGAGGGCCGTGGGCATGCCGTACGCGAGCCCGATGGGCGCGACGTGTTTCTCCGCGACCTCCTCGTGCGTGAGCGGCGCGGGCTCGCCGCTCGGGCGAGTTCGATCGGTGCCCCCCGAGTGGCCGTAGTCGTGGCCCAGCGCCGCGAGCAGATCCCGCGCGAGCACCGACGCAGGCACGCCGCCTTCGAGCATCCGGGAGAGCGCGTCGCGCAGCACGACGACCATCGCGTCGAGGCCCGGAACTACGCGCATCGCCGCGTGACGGATCTCGTCGGGCAGCGGCACGGCCTCGGGCCACTCGAGCAGGAGGAGGCGCAAGAGCACCTCGTCGTTGTGCAGGGTGCGGTGGAAGGCGTTGTTGATGCCGAGGATCCCCTCGATGCGGCACGAGCGGGCCTCCATCTCGCGGATCAAACGCTCCATGGAGTCGACGTCCATGGGGA
>JANMGF010000147.1:0-5902 GCA_031374535.1 Polyangium sp. (in: bacteria) | reverse complement strand
GTCGAGGCCTCGGCCGACGTGTTTTCGCTCGGATGCCTGCTCTTCGAGTGCCTCTCGGGCAGGCCGCCGTTCCAGGGGGATCACTTCGTCGCGGTGCTCGCCAAGGTCATCTTCGAAGAGGCGCCGCGGCTCGGTGAGCTCGGCGTCGCGGTGCCCACGTGGCTCGACGATCTCATCGCGCGCATGCTCTCGAAGGAACCGACGCGGCGGCCGCGCGACGGCGCCATGCTGGCGCGGGCGCTCGAGATGGAGGCGCTCGAGGGGACGGATCTCGACGAGATCGCGCCGCGCTCGCTCGGCGGGCGCGAGCGGCGTTTCCTCGGCGTGGTGCTGCTCGGTCGGCTCGCGTCGGCTCCACCGGTCACGTCGACCTCGAAGACGCTCGCCGTCTCTACGCCCGATACGATGCGCTCGGTGGTCATGCGGTTCGGCGCGCACCTCGAGCTGCTCGCCGATGGCACGGCCGTCGTGATCCTGGACCACACGCGCGTGCCCACGGACATCGCCGCGCAGGGGGCTCGTTGCGCGCTTTCGCTCCGCGAGCTCTTCCCCACGGTGCCCATCGCCGTCACCACGGGCTGGTGCGAGCTCGGGCGCGGATTGCCGGTCGGCGAGGCGATCGAACGCGCGCTCGGGCTCCTGCACGTCGAGTCCACGGGCCACGCGCCACGCGTGACGATCGACGACACGACGGCCGGGCTCCTCGACAGTCGCTTCGACGTGGTGGAGCTCGCGCGGCGCGGCTTCGCGTTGCTCGGCGAGCGCGCGGCCGTCGATGCTTTTCGTCCCGTGCTCGGCAAGCCCACCCCGTGCGTGGGCCGTGAGCACGAGCTCGCGCTGCTCGAGCAGACCTTCGCCAGCGCCGCGGCCGAACCCGAGGCGCTCGTCGTGGTCGTGTCGGGGTCTGCGGGCATCGGCAAATCGCGCCTCGTCCACGAGCTCATCGAGCGGCTCAGGCGCGCGGCGAAGCCCGTCGAGATCCTCTGGGGGCGAGGGGATCCACAACGAGCGGGCTCCACCTTCGGGCTGCTCGCCGATGTCCTCTGGCGCGCCGCGGAGGTGAAGGGCGGTGAGCCTTTCGAGGTCCGACGCGAGCGGCTCGCGGCCTTCGTCGCGCGCCACGTCCCCGAGCGGGATCGGCGCCGCGTGACGGAGTTTCTGGGCGAGCTCTCGGGCATCCCTTTCCCCGACGAGGAGAGCCTACCGCTCCGCGCCGCTCGCCAGGATCCGGAGCTCTGCGGCGAGCAGATACGACGCGCATTTCGTGATTTCTTGCGCGCCCTTTGTGCCCAGCGGCCTGCGCTCATCGTCGTCGAGGACGTGCACTGGGGCGATCGTGCCTCCCTCTGGGCGCTCGAGGCCGCGCTGCGTGAGCTCTCGGATGAGCCCATCTTGCTTGTCGCGACGGCGCGCCCTGAGGTCGAGCAATTTTTCCCGCAGCTCTGGGTCGAGTGTGGCCGGCAGGAGATCCGCCTGAAGCACCTCTCCGCGAAGGCGAGCGCTCGGCTCGCGCGCAAGGTGCTTGGCGACGCCGCGGAGTCGAGGCTCATCGAGCGGCTCGTGGCGCTCTCCGAGGGGCACCCGTTTTTCCTCGAAGAGCTCGTCCGCGCGGCGTCCGAAGGTTCTCTCGGCGAAGCCTTGCCGGGCACGGTCGTGGCGATGGTGCAGGCGCGGCTCGAGCGGCTCGAGCCACGTACGCGCCGGGCTTTGCGCGCGGCGAGCATCCTCGGCGAGGTCTTCTGGCGAGGCGCCGTCGAGGACATGATCGGCGAGGGGAGCGGCGAGAACGATCCGCTCGCCTTGCTCGTGGCCGGCGAGATCTGCCTTCGTCATCGCGAGAGCCGCTTTGCCGGCGACGAGGAGTACGCGTTTCGCCATGCGCTCCTGCGCGAGGGTGCGTATGCGTTGCTCACGAACGACGATCGGGCGCTCGGTCATCGCCTGGCCGGCGAGTGGCTCGAGCGCGCCGGCGAAGCGGATCCGTTGATCCTCGCGGTGCACTTCGAACGCGGCGGTTTGCCCACGCACGCCGGCAGGTTTTACGTGCGTGGCGCCGAGCAGGCGAGCGCGCGGCGCAACAACGAGGACGCTGAGCGCTGGTATACGCGCGCCGCGGAGCTCCTCTCCGGTTTGCCCGTGTTGGCGCGGCGCGGGCGAGGGCTCGCGCGGTTCCGGCGTGGTCGCCATGCGGACGCGGTCACCGAGCTTTCAGCCGCGCGCGTGCAGGCCGAGGCCGAAGGAGACGACCTCACCGCGGTCGAGCTCCTCCTCGACGAGGCCATGGTCCTCGACTGGATGGGTGAGCCGAAGCGAGCCGAGGAGCGGGTGCTCGCTGCGAAGACGCGTTACGTCGAGGGGACCTCGCCGCTCGTCGATGCTCGCCTCCTGCTTGGGCTCGGGCGGTCCTTGCATCGCGCTGACCGCAAGGAGGAGGCGGCTGCCACGCTCTCGCGAGCCGCGGAGAAGGCTGCTTGTCTTGGCGAGGAGGGGTACGAGACGCGGACCATCGCGCTCCTCCTGCTCGGGTTCATCTTGCCCAGCTCGGGACGGCTCGACGAGGCGGCCGCGGTCCTCGACGAGGTGATCCAGGCGTGCGAGGAGCGGAGCGATCTTCTCCATCTTGGCGCGGCGCTCAGCCCGCGCGCGCTCCTGCGGGCGTACCGGGGCGACCGCGCGGGCATGACCCGTGATCTCGAAAAGACCATCGAGCTCGGGCGCGAGCTCGGCCATCCCGCGCTGGAGCTCATCGGCCACTTCAACCTCGGCGAGTACCTTTGCTTGATGGACGACGTGGCCGCGGCCGAGCCCCACGTGCGTGCTGCCGCGCTCATTTCGCAGAAGCCCAACGCGGGCGCCCATCCCCTCGTCGCCGAGCTCCTCTGGGCGCGCCTTCGGTTTCATGCGGGCGCGGAGGCCGAGGCTCGCTCGATCATCGCTGGCATTCGCGCGGCGGAGGCCGAGGCGCGCGCCGCGGGTATGGAGATCCTGGCGCCCTCCGAGGCCGTCCTGTGCGCCGCGCTCGAGCTTGCCACGAGCGACGAAACGCGAGGTGAGGCCTGGGACGAGCTCGAGGCGCGCTCGGTTTCGTGTTCGGTGGGCCAGGAGCGTGTCGAGGTGCTCGAGGCGCGGGCGCTCTGGGATCTGCGCCGAGGCCGCCGCGCCGAAGCGGCTCGCCAGCTCGAGAAGGTCCTCGACGTGGCGTCTCGTATTCCGAACGTGATGGAGCCGCGGCTTCGACGTTCGCTGGCCCAGGCGCTCACGCCGGCTAGCTAGCCCACGTCATATCGATCGAGAAAGCCCAGGCACTGGGCCAGACAATCGATGTTCGAGCGGCGCCCCTCGTCGCGAAGGACGTGGGGAACGCGGATCCGTCCATCAATGGACGGCGCCTTCAGGAATGGCCCTCGTTCGTGAGCTTGCACATGCAAAATTTCACGCAAATAAGCCGACGGATTCGTGCGCGCATGTAGACGCCGGAAATAAATGAATGTTGGTATGGTAGGTGTAGTGCTACCTCGTTTTTCCTTGGTCGACCGAGGGAGACGAAGGTCGGAGGTAAGTCAATGAAACGCAGCTCCAAAGCTTGGCTGGGGATCGTGGCAGTGGTTCTTGTCTCCGGATGTGGTGTGGATCTTTCCGGCAGAGGCGAGGAAGAGGTGGCCGAGGCGGAGCAGGCGAGCGTGGGACACAACGCGCTCAGCATGAACGCGCTCAGCATGAATGCCCTGGACCCGGATGCGATCGCGTCGCTGGAGAATACCGGTCAGCAGGGCGAGCTGGCCCGGGCCTTCGTGCTCTACGTCGTACGCTGCGCGCTCACCCCGTCGCAAGTCTTCGAGTTCTCCTGGACCGACGCGAACGGGTTTGGCCGCCACGAGGTCTATGAGGGCGAGCTCGGCCTTGCTCCCCATTGGGAAGACGAGCCCCTCGGCGCGCAAGGTGAGCGTATGGTGAGCGCCTGCATCGCGTCGCGGGTCAATTACTACCTGACGCCGATCCTCGTCTCGATCCGCTCGCCCCACCCCTCGCTGTCGGCCGTCAGTACGAACGAGCTCGAGGACTACCCGAACGTCGAGGGTACTTTCTGGGGCAACCTCTGGGGCCCGGAGCCGTTCATTCACGCCTGCTACAACAGCGCCACGGTCGCGAACTCCCGTGCCCACCAGCGTGACTGCGCCGCGGGCCACCTGCTCCCGGACAACACGATCGCGGAATGCGGCATCATCGACATCGTCGGTCCGTGCAGCGACTTCTGCGAGTCGGTGGGCGCCGAACAGGGGTATCACCCGTCCTGCCACCTGCACCCGGGCGTGGATTCGACCCCGACGAGCGACATCATCACGACCGCGCTGCCCTGATCGCGGCCGCACCCTCGCCCCTTCCGTCCTCGAAGAAGCCATTCCCTCTCGACCGGCAGGATGCTCGGCCGCGCAACGCGTTGCGCTCGTCCGTCATCCAAGCACGAACCCGTCGGCGACCCGACGGGCGTCCGCCGGTGTCGAATCGACTGCGGGGTTCATGAGCTTCCGAGGGAGGTGGTCATGCGTGCTTGGTCGTGGATACTTGGATGTTTGGCGCTCTTTTTGTGGGGTTGCACGGGAGACATGGGCGAGAGCGCCGAGGACGTCCTCGAGACCGAGGGGGACGGCACGCTCGAGGAGTGCGGTCCTATTGATATCGTGGGCCCCTGCAATACCCTATGCGCTTCTCTGAATGGCGCGCGGCCGGTATTATTCATTCTGCGTAGGGAAGCCTTATCAGGCAGGGAATGCAAACACGAAGCTCGTCGTGACCACCGCGCTGCCCTGAACCCATTCTCCTTCGTGAGCCTCGCCCGTTCCCGGGCCTCCAAGTTTTCGCGCAATCTGGCTTCCGACCAGGCCGCGCAACGCCTTCCAGCCATGGCTCATCGAACCACGTGCCCTCGTCGTGCTCGCTCGCCGGCTTCCGCCCGCGGGCGAAGCGCGGCGGGGACTACCGACGTTTCTTGGAGGTGCACATGAGAGCTTGGTCGTGGATGTTGGCGCTCTTGTCCCTGAACACGGGTTGCATGGCGGCGATCGACGAAGCCTCCGATGATGTCCTCGAGGCCGAGGTCGCGCTCGTACAGGGCAATCAATTGACCATGAACGCGCTCGCCCTGAACGGGATCGCCCTGAACGGGATCGCCCTGAACACGCTGGATCCGCAGGCCCTCGCGGCGATCCAGGATCCCGGAACCCAGGGCACGCTCGCCCGCGCCTTCCTCAAATACGCCGTCGGCTGCGCCTTCAACACGTCGCAGAGCTTCTCCTTCACCTGGACCGACGCGTCGAACGTGGTGCACCAGGAGACGTACACCGGCGAGCTCGGCGTCGCCCCGGGCTGGGCCACGGGGCCGCTCGACAATGCGGGCGAGCGCATGGTGAGCGCCTGCGTGGCCGCCCGGGTCAATTATTATGAGGTGCCGGTCACCATCTCCATGCGGTCGCTCACCGAGCCCCTCAAGATCCTCCGCGGGAGCCAGGAGCTCGCCGCGTATCCGGACGTCGAAGGCGCATTCTGGGGCAACCTGTGGGCGCCGAGGCCGTTCATCAAGGCATGTTACAACAGCCCTACGGTGGCCAATTCGCGCGCCTGGAAGCGCGACTGCGCCGCGGGGCACCTGCGCACCGACGGGACGATCGAGGAGTGCGGGATCATCGACATCGTCGAAGAAACGCCGTGCGTTGAAGTTGCCAATCGTGAACTCGGAGGCGGACGGCACACTGACCGCGCGTGGTGTAGCGCCGGGAACCACATGAAACTTCGCATTCGTATCGGTAAACAGAGTGTAGGAATCATTCGCTTGCGCGAGCACTCCGACAATTCCGGTAATTACATCACCCACATCGACCGACATCGCGATGGCTCCCTCGGCCAG
>JANMGF010000126.1:0-16318 GCA_031374535.1 Polyangium sp. (in: bacteria) | reverse complement strand
TCCACATGACGAGCGCCGTCGCCAGCGATGTGCAGCGACCTCGGCTAGAGCAGCAGGCGTGCCATCGGAGCAGCTTTCCCCCGTCCCGCACGCGGTCTCCAGGGAATGCTCATGTATCGAAGCAGGTTTCGTGCTGTAAGCGACGACGACGTTCCCGCGGGTCCGGGCATCGGTGTCGTGATCTCTCCTCAGGTCCGCAATGTTTGCAGACCGGGGGATCAGCGAGCTCGACCGAAGACGTGGTCGTCAGGCGCCTCGGCGTGGCAACGCTCACACAGGGCAAGACGTCCTCGTTGCTCCACCTGGCCGTCGGCACGTACGACGAGGTACTCCCAGCCCCCACCCGGCTGTTTGGCCATGGCGAAATACATCGCGACGTCGGCGCTGCCCGCCGCATAAAGGGCCTCGACGAGGACCGCGCCGGCGGCGAGGGGGCGCTGGGGACCGACGCTCGGGTAGGCGGCGGCCTCGTCGTTCGTGAGGACCTCGGCGTCATGCTCACCCGCGACGTGTTGCGAGCGCGCGCGGGGCGTGGTCTTGCGGAGCGAGCCGAGCCGATCGGCGAGCTCCCAGCGGTGGGGAGTCGTGGGGGCCGCGGGGACGGAGGCGGCGTTCCGCGGGGCAGCGCCTTCGTCGGTGGACCACGCGGACGGATTGGCCGCCGAGGAGCTGCTCGTGTCGGCGGCGGGCGTGCAAGCGGCCGTCAGCATGGACAAAAGCGCGAGCTCGGGCAGGCCGGCGCGGCCGCGATCCGCGGGGGCGTGGGGCTCGGCTGGCCGGGGGCGGCACATGGTCCCATGCTACACTCGAACGATGCGAAGCACTGATTCCCGGGAGAAATCCCGTGCAAGACGGTCCTGGGCGCCAGCGGTGGTGCTTCGCGGCGTCCTCGGGATCGGGGTCGCCCTGGCCGTGACGGTCGTGCCGGTGGAGCAGGCTTCGGCCGAACATCGGGCTTCGCGGCGCGCCTGGCTCGGCGTCGAGCTCGACGCGGGGCCGAAGGGCGGCGGCATCCTGGCCAAACACGTGGTCACGAGCTCGCCCGCGCGTTCGGCGGGGCTCCTCGATGGAGACGTGATCCTCGCGGCGGACGGCGTTTCTCTGGAGAAACCCGAGCAGCTCATCGCGCGCGTGGCCATCGCCGGGCCCGGCGGGACGATGAAGTTACGTGTTCGGCGGGGCGCGGGCGAGCGCGAGTCCGTCGTCACCCTCGTCGAGTTCCCGGGCGCGGACGAGATCCTGCGGCTCGACAAGGTCGGGACGTTCGCGCCGACATGGAAGCCGCTCGGGAACGTCGCCGGCGCCGTGCCGGACAACATCGGCAAGCTGCGCGGACGCGTGGTCGTGCTGGATTTCTGGGCCTCGTGGTGCGGGCCCTGCCGCGCGATCTCGAAGGATCTGTCGCGGCTCCATGCGACGTATGGCGACAAGGGGCTCGCCATCGTCGGGCTCACGGGGGAGTCGGCGAAGGTGGCGGAGAAGGCGGCCACCGAGCTAGGGATGCTGTACCCCGTGGCCTCGGATCCCGGCGAGGCGACGGCGGTTCTCTACGGCATCCGCGCGATCCCGACGATGTTTGTCATCGACAAGAAGGGGATCATCCGCGAGGTCTTCGTGGGGTACGGGCCCGGCCGGGGCGCGACGCTGGAGAAGCTCGTCGCGGGCCTGCTCGCCGAGCCCTCGCCTCCCGGCTGAAAGACCGTGTTACGCGTCCTCGACGAGCTTCTGTGGGTGCTGCGCCGTGAGGGCCTGCCCGTGTCGACGGCGCAGGCGATCGACGTGATGCGCGTGGCGGCGCTGGTCGGCTTCTCGGACAGGCAGGCGCTTCGCGACGGGCTCGGCGCGGTGCTGGCGACGAAGAAGGACGAACTCGCGCTGTTCGGCGCTTGTTTCGACAGGTTTTTCGCGGAGGAGCGCGCGCACCTCGGGGATCTGTGGAGCCGGCTCCGGGCGCGGGGGTTTTCCGATCCGGAGCTTGGTGCGTTGCGGGAGCTGCTCTCCGCGGCGGCGCAACGTTCGTCGGGGGATGCGGCGGGGATGCTGGCGTTCACCGGGGAGGCGCTCGAGCTCGATCAGCTGCTCGCGTCGGCCGGGATCGCGCGGGCGCTCGCGCCGATGACGAGCGCGTTGCAGACGGGTTTTTTCGCGCAGGACGTGGGCAAGCGGATCGGGCTTCCGATGCTCGGGAGCGCGCTCGCGCGGATGCGGGATGCGCTGCGCGAGGCGCTCGGCGAGGAGAGGGGGGCGGCGCTCGCGGCGGCGGTTCGCGAGGAGCTCGACGCGATGAAGCGGCGCGTCCGCGCGCACGTGGAGACGTCGCTCGCACGGAAGCTCGGGGAGTCGGACGCGTTGGCTGCGCGGGCGGTCGACAGGCCGTTTTCTTCGCTTTCGCCCGAGGAAATGGCCGAGGTTCGGAGCGCGCTCCGTCGCCTCGCCGAGAGGCTACGAGGGGCCGAGCGCGTCCGCAGGAAACGGAGCAAGCGAGGCCGGATCGATCCTCACCGGACGTTGCGCCGCAGCCTGCGCACGGGGGGGATCCCGTTCCGACCCGCGCGTCGCGTGCGTCGCCGGGACAAGCCACGCCTCGTGCTCCTCTGCGACGTGTCGGACTCGGTGCGGATCGCGTCGCGGTTCATGCTCGAGCTCGTCTGCGCGTCGCAGGAGCTCTTCGCGGAGACACGCTCGTTCGTGTTCGTGAGTGACGTCGGCGAGACGACCGAGCTTTTTCGCAGGAAGACGCCCGAGGCGGCGCTCGCGGCCATCGAGAGCGGGCGCGTCGTCGATCGCACGCGGAACTCGAACTACGGCCGCGCGCTCGTGTCGTTCGAGGAGCGGCTCGGGCGCGGCGTGGATCGGCGGACGACGATCGTGATCCTGGGGGACGGGCGGACGAATTTCCTGCCGGAGGAAGTCTCGGTCGTGGAGCGGCTCGTCCGGTGCGCCGGATCGGTGCTCTGGATCTGCCCGGAGCCGCCTGCGACCTGGGGCACCGGCGACAGCGCCATGCCGAGGTATGCGGCCGCCGCGAGCCGCGTTCTCGTGGCCCGAACGGCGCGCGAGCTCGAGGGCGCGGCGAGGGAGCTTTTGGCGCGACGAAAGTAGCGCTATGCCCCGCGGGACATGTCCCTCGACGACCCAAAGCTCAGTGACCTTGCCGCGCGCGTGGAGCGCGGAGGTGCGCCCAAGTACCACGAGAAGAACCTCGAGCAGGGCAAGCTCTTCGCTCGCAAGCGGATCGAGCTCCTGTTCGACGAGAACAGCTTCGTGGAGGACGCCGCGCTGGCCAACGCCGTCGATCCCGAGCTGCCCGCCGATGGCGTGATCACCGGGACGGGCACGATCGGAGGTCGCATCGCCTGCGTCATGGCGAACGACTCCACGGTGAAGGCCGGGTCGTGGGGCCGCCGCACGGTGGAGAAGATCCTGCGGATCCAGGAGACCGCGGCCAGCTTGCGTTGCCCGCTGTTTTACCTCGTCGACTCGGCGGGCGCGCGGATCACCGATCAGATCGAGATGTTCCCCGGCCGTCGCGGCGCGGGGCGCATCTTCTACAACCAGGTGCAGATGAGCGGACTGATCCCGCAGATCTGCCTGCTTTTCGGGCCCTCGGCGGCGGGAGGCGCGTACATCCCCGCGTTCTGCGACGTGGTCGTGATGGTCGAAAAAAACGCGAGCATGTACCTCGGCTCGCCGCGCATGGCCGAGATGGTCATCGGGGAGAAGGTGACGCTCGAGGAGCTCGGCGGCGCGCGCATGCACTGCTCGGAGTCGGGCTGCGGCGACGTGCTCGTGAAGACCGAGGAAGACGCGATCGCCTGGGGAAAACGGTACCTTGCGATGATGCCGCAGAGCTCGGCGGAGACGCCCGCGATGACCTCGGCGAGGCCGCAGAAGCCAGGGCAGAAGCCGCTCGAGGAGGTGATCCCCGTCGACGAGAACAAGCCCTTCGACATGATGACCGTCATCGACGCGATCATCGACGAGGGCAGCTTCGTCGAGATCAAGAAGCTCTGGGCCAAGGAGGTCATCACGGGCCTCGCGCGGATCGACGGGCGCGTGGTCGGGATCGTCGCGAACCAGCCGAAACACAAGGGCGGCGTGCTTTTCGTCGACTCGGCCGACAAGGCGGCGCGGTTCATCTGGCTCTGCGACGCGTTCAACGTGCCGCTGCTTTACCTCGCCGACGTGCCGGGCTTCATGATCGGAACGGTCGTCGAGAAGCAGGGGATCATCCGCGCAGGCGCGAAGATGATCGCCGCGGTGAGCGAAGCGACGGTGCCGAAGCTCTCGGTGATCGTGCGCAAGGCTTACGGCGCCGGCCTCTACGCGATGTGCGGGCCTGCGTTCGAGCCCGACGCGTGTATCGCGTTGCCGCGCGCTTCCATTGCGGTGATGGGGCCGAGCGCCGCGGTGAACGCGGTGTATTACAACAAGATCCAGGCCGTCCCCGAGGGGCCCGAGCGCGACGCGATGGTGAAGCGGCTGCGCGACGAGTACCGCGAGGACGTGGATCTCGCGAAGCTCGCGAGCGAGCTGGTGATCGACGCGATCGTGCCGACGACCGCGCTGCGCGAGGAGATCACGCGGCGATTCTCCAGGTACGCCGGGAAAGTCGAGGAGCGACCGCGCAAAAAGCACATCGTGCCGCCCGTCTGAGCCATGGGGTAGGATGGGCGCGTGCGTGCCCGCCTGCTCCTCGCGCTCTCCACCGCCCTTCCGCTGAGCCTCCTGGCCACGTTTGCCCACGCCGAAGATGCGCCGGCGCGTGGGCTCGTGCGGCTCCTGCATTCACCCACGAAAAAGCATCCGCTCGCGGACGACTCCGGCCGCATTCCAGTGAGCGTGGCGTTGCCGCAGGGCCAGGATGCGCGGGCGCTCGGGCTCTTGCCGGTCGCGCCGGGCGTGGGCGCGATCAGGCTCGCGCCTTCGGAGGTCGACACGTTCGCCGCGGCGCACCCCGAGCTTGCGCTCTCCGTGTCGCCGCCGCTCTTGCCCCTGCTCGACGTGTCCGGGAAGTGGACGCGCGTCGAGGCGTTTCGCACGGCGACGGCCGCAGGGACGGGCAAAAACGTGGTGGTCGGGATCATCGACACGGGGCTCGACGTCACGCACCCGGATTTCCGTGACGCGAACGGAAAGAGCCGCGTCGCGTGGATGCTGCAAGCGGGGCGAAAGCCGGCGGGGCTGCACCCGGAGCTCGAGGAGGCGTTCGGCTGCACGGATCCGAAGCAGGCAACGTGCGCGATCTTCTCGGGCGCGGATCTCGACGCGATGATGAGCGGCGCGCTCGCGCTTGGTGTGCCGCGTGATCTCGAGGGACACGGGACCCACGTGGCGAGCATCGCGGCCGGCAACGGCGGGCCGATGAGCGGAAATACGCCGGTCTACGTGGGGATCGCGCCCGAGGCGACGCTCGTCATCGCGAGCCCTTCGACGGCGGGAGGGTTTCAGGATACGGACCTGCTCAACGCGGCGCGGTTCGTCTTCGATCGCGGAGAAGCGCTCGGTTTGCCGACGGTCGTGAACCTCAGCGTCGGCGGGGATTTCGGGCCTCACGACGGCACGAGCCTGATCGAGAAGGGGCTCGCCGCGCTCGTGGGCGACGACAAACCCGGCCGCGCGATCGTGACCGCGGCAGGCAACAGCGGGGCCTTGTACGGGCGCGAGGAGCGTGGGCCATTCGGCATCCACACCGAGGTGCGCGTGACGGAGGGCGCCGAGGTGCGCGTGCCCATCGCGACGCCCGCGTCGAAGAGCGGCAAGGGCTTCGTGTGGATCACGTTCCGGCCCGGCGACGAGGTGAGCGTGGGGCTCGAGGGGCCCGGTCACGAGAGCTGGATCGGGCTCGTCGATCCTGGCGATGAGGTCGGTTATGCGGGGGAAAACGAGACGACGGCGGCGGTGATCAACCGCCTCGTGAACGGCAAGACGCCGATGACGGCCGAGACGAACAGCGCGGTCGTGGCGTTCTCCGGCGCGTGGGACGAGGGCGCGTTCACGATCCGGCTTTCGGGGCACGGCGACGCGCAACTCTGGGTGACGGGGCAGGGGGACGTGTCGTCGTCGAAGTCGTCGGGGCTGCTCTTCGAAAAGGCCGTGCGGCAAGGGACGATCGCGATCCCCGCGAGTCATCCGAATTTGATCGCCGTGGGGTGCACGTTGAACCGGGTGGGCTGGGATCCCCTGACCACGGAGGCGATCGAGCTCGCGTCGGTCGGCGGGGAGATCAATCCGCTGCCCGATGGTCTCTGTTATTTTTCGGCCGCAGGGCCCACGCCGTTCGGCGTCGCGAAGCCCGAGATCAGCGCGCCGGGTGGGTTCGTCGCAGCCGCGATGAGCAGCGACGCGGACCCGCGAAAGTCGCCGGGCGGCCTCTTCGACGGGCCGGGTTGTCCCCAGGGGGAGCCTTGTTACGTCGTCGACGAGACGCACGCGATCACCGCGGGATCGTCGATGTCCGCGCCGCACGTGGCCGGCGCGATCGCGCTGCTCTTCGAGCTCGATCGAAAGCAGAACGGCGCGGTCAGTTTGACGCAGGCGCGCGTGACCGAGTTGCTCCAGGCCGGCGCGCGATGGCCGACGGGGACCGTGCGGCACGAGACGCAGCTCGGCACCGGCGTGCTCGACATCGAGGGGGCGCGGCGCGCGCTCGCGGATGAGCAGGGCGAGGCGAGCACGCCGAGCGTCGAGAAGAGCTGGTGGGTCCTCTCGAGCGCGTACGCGCGGCCCGATGCGACGTGGCCCGTGTGGGGCACGGTGGAGCTCCGGCGCGAGGACGGGGAGATCGCCAGCGGGATCGCCGGCACGGAGCTCGAGCTTTCGGTGACGGGCGGGGTCGTCCTTCAGCCGATCACGAAGGTGAGGCACGGGCTCTTCCGGTTCGCGGTAGCGGGCGAGCGCGGGGGCGCGGGCTCGAAGATGACGGTGGATGTGCGGTACGCGGGCCGCTCGATCGAGGTGCCGCGGGAGCTTTCGATCGGCGAGGATGTTTGGAGGGCCAACGGAAAACTCGACGCGACCTCGGGCGGCTGCGCCTGGTCGGAAGGGGAACGCACGTCGAGCCGCGGGGGGCCGATCGGGACGACGATCGGCATGGCGATCGCGGGGATCGGCCTCTGGCGGAGGCGCGGGCGGAAGCCGGAGGCGTGATCAGCGATCGCGCGGTGACCCGACATCGATCGTGCGCAACGAGACGAGCCGGTCCTCGTCCATGCCCGGAAACCTGGCCCAGATGCTGATCTCGTAGAGCCCCGGTTTGCCCTCGTCGTCGAGGTAGGTCCCGAGGGAGAACGTGTTGCCGACGAGCGAGAGCACGCCACGCGGCCGGGGGAAGGGCGTCGTGAGGCGACGCGGCAGGTAGGCCTCATAGGCCTCGGGGACGAGGTAATCCCCCGTCTGGTTGAGATCACGGGCCGCGCGAGGCGAAGGTGGATCGATACGAGCGATGCCGATCACCGAGAGCACGGCCGGCGGTCGGAGCTCGCCCGCGATGTCGACGAACGCGCCGGCGGCGAGGCTCTTCGGGAGGGGTTCGTATGTGCCCCAATCATCGACGAACTCCTGCGCGACGCAGGGGATGCGGCTGCCCTCGACCTGCGCCACGCCGATGCCGACCGCCGTGTGCCACCGCGAGAGGATGTTGCGGCGATGGCCGTCGTGCGGGGGCACCTCGTCCATGAACGCGCGCTGGAAACGATCGATCCCCTCCGGCATGTACGGCGCGTCGAGCGCGAGCGGCGAGGCGCTCGCATCGATGAAACATCCGACGTTCTCGAAGGCGACGTCCTCGCCGCCTGCCTCGGAGTACCGTTGCTCCGGCACCGAGCCGTCCGAGCCCCAGTGCGCGGTGAACCCACGCGCCGCCATGTCCTCGGCCTGACGACGCGCCGCGCGCGCCGCGGTCTCGTCCCACGGGAGCGCTGCGAGCCCTTGCGCCGCGCGGTCCCGGTTGACGAGCGTGAGCATGTACTGCTCGGCGGCCGCGCGGCTCATGGGGCCACCGGCGATCGCGCTGCGGACGCCGATCGTGCGTTCACCGTCAGCGCTGGTCGGTTCGGGGGTGCGCGTGCTCCCGCATCCGCAGAGGACGAGCGCGAGCAGGAGCGCCGATGCTCGGCCCGCGGCCCCTCTGCCCGTCCGTTCGTCTTCGGTCGCCACGCGCCTCGTGCTCCAGCATAAGCAAACGCGAGCCGTGTGGTAGCGCCGGGCGCTTTGCTCGGCTAACCCTCGCGCGAGAGCCCTTCGATGCGACCCTCCGACCTTCCCCTTCCGGTGCTTTGTGGCCAGCTCATCGTCGGCGGCTTTGCCGGCACGACGTTGCCCGAAAGGTACGCCGAGGCCCTCCGCGCAGGCCTCCGCGGCGGGGCGATCCTGTTCCGGCGCAACGTCCCGGATCTCGCCACGACCCACGCGCTTTGCCGCGCGATCCGCGATGCGGCCGGTTCGAGCTTCCCGCCGTTCCTCGGCGTCGATCAGGAGGGTGGGCGCGTCGCGCGTTTGCCGAGCCCGTTCCCGAAGCTCCCGCCGATGCGTGTGCTCGGCGCCGTCGGGGACGCCACGCTCGCGCGGCGCGCAGGAAGGGTGATCGGCGAGGAGCTCGCGGCGCTCGGGTTCAACCTGGACTTTGCGCCTGTGCTCGACGTCGATTCGAATCCGGACAATCCGATCATCGGGGATCGCGCCTTCGGTCGCACGCCGAAGGTCGTCGCCGAGCTCGCCGTGGCGTTTGGGCTCGGCCTCGAGGAGGCAGGCGTGCTCTCGTGCGGCAAACATTTCCCGGGGCACGGCGACACGTCGGTGGACAGCCACGTGGGCCTGCCGATCGTGCATCACGCGGTGGAGCGGCTCCACGCGATCGAGCTCGCGCCCTTCGAGGCGGCGGCACGCGCGGGGCTCGGGACGATGATGACCGCACACATCGTGGTCACGTCGATCGACGATCGCGTCCCGGCGACACTCTCGCGGGCCGTGTGTACGGATCTGCTGCGTGGCGCGGTCGGCTTTCGGGGCGTTCTTTTCTCGGACGATCTCGAGATGGCCGCGGTCGCGGTGCAGTACCCCGTCGAGGTCTCGGCCGTGGAGGCGGTGCGCGCCGGTTGCGATGTGCTGCTCGTCTGCTCGAACGAGGACTGGCAAGATCGAGCGCACGCCGCGCTCGTGCAGGAAGCGACGCGGGATCCCGCGTTCCGCGAGCGTTGCGTGGAGGCGGCGGGGCGCTCGCTCGAGGCGCGACGCCGTTTGCCGCCGCGGCCCGTGGAGGACGCTTCGACGCTCGTTTCGCTCGTGGGGCGCGCCGAGGCCGTGGCCCTTCAAGGCGAGATCACGCGGCGCGCGGCTGAAGCAGGTTTCGTTTCGTGAACGCGCGTTCGTTCGTCCTTTGCGCTCATCGGATCGTGACGTGTGATCCCACGAGGACCACGGAGGCCGATCCGCTCGGGGTCGTCGAGGAGGGCGCGATCGCCGTCGAGGAAGGCATGCTCGTGGACGTGGGCCCTCGCGCGGAGGTGCTCGCGCGTCGGCCTGCGTTGCCGCTCGCGTCGGTCGATCCCTTGCCACTCGTCACGCCCGGCCTCGTCGATGCGCATACGCATGCGCCATGGGTGGGCTCGCGCGACGGGGAGTACGCGTTGCGGCTCGCGGGCGCGGGGTACGAGGAGATCGCGGCGGCGGGCGGCGGGATCGTTTCGAGCATGCGCGCCGTGCGGGCGGCGAGCGCCGAGGAGATCGACGCGACGCTCGCCGCGAGGCTCCGGCGCATGGCCTCGCTCGGCGTGACGACGGTCGAAGCGAAGAGCGGCTACGGCCTCGACGAGGCGGGCGAGACGAAACAACTCGAGGCCCTGGATCGCGCGGCTTCTCGGCTCGATCTCCCGCGCGTCGTGCCCACGTACCTCGCGCTCCACGCGATCCCCCCCGAGGCACGCGCCGATCGAGCGGCCTACATCGACGGCGTCCGCGATCGCACCTTGCCGGGCCTGACCGCGCGCGGTCTCGTGAAGTTCGTCGATGTGTACGTCGATCGCGCCGCGTTTTCCGTCGACGAGGCGCGCCCCGTCCTCGCACGCGCGCGGGCGCTCGGGCTCGGCGTGCGCTTGCACGTGGGGCAATTTGCCGATGTCGGGGGCGCGGAGCTCGCGGCCGAGATGGGCGCCCTCTCGGCCGATCACCTCGAACACGTGAGCCCCGAGGGCGCGCGGGCCATGGCCGCGGCCGGTGTGCGCGCGGTGCTTCTGCCGGTCGCGAGCTTCACGTTGCGGCAGGAGCCCCCGCCGATCGCGGTCCTGCGCGCGGCGGGCGTGCGGCTCGTCGTGGCGAGCGACGCGAATCCCGGCACGGCGCCCACCGAGAGCCTGCCCCTCGCGCTCGCCCTCGCAGCGCGGATCTACGGCCTCACGGTGCCCGAGGTGATCCTCGGGGCGACGCGGGAAGCAGCGGCGTCGCTCGGGCTCGAGGACGAGGTGGGCGTGGTTCGTCCTGGAACACGCGCCGATCTCGTCGCCTGGGATTTGCCGCACGAGAACGCGCTCGTTCAGCCGTGGGGCGTCTCGCGTGCCCTCTTCGTGCTCCGCGACGGCGCGCCGATCGCCGGGCAAACGCGCCTCGTTTCGGGCTGATTCACTCCGATTCGATCGTCGGATCGCCGCCCCGCCGCGCGATCCAACGCCGCAGCTGCGTCCTGTGCATGCCCAGCGCGCGCGCCGCGGCCGAGACGTTCCCACCCTCGCGACGCAAGACCTCCAGGATCCGCTCGTCGCTCGGCTTCGCCCCGTGTTGCGGCGCTGCGTCGTGGTCGTCGTTCGTCAAGACGAGCCCGGCCGAGGCGTCGAGGTCCCCAGCCCCCACGATCGTGCGACCCGCCCCGAGCGCGTTCTCCGCGGCCTGCCGGAGCTCGTGGGAGAGCTCGCGGACGTTGCCGGGCCAGGCGCGCAGGGCGCACGCCTCGACGAGAAGCGGGTGGGGTTCGAGCGCCGCGCCCGATCGCAAAAGCGTGGCGCGGATCAACCACGGCATCTCCTCGAGCCGCTCGCGCAGCGGAGGCAAACGCACCTCGGGGTTGCCGATGCGGTAGTAGAGATCCTCGCGGAACCGGCCTCGCGCGGCCTCGGCGCGCAGGTTCTTCAGCGTCGCGCCCACCACGCGGATGTCGACCTTCAAGGGCCGACTCGCGCCGAGCGGCAGGAGCTCGCCCACCTCGAGCAGACGCAAGAGCTTTGGCTGCACGCCGATCTCGAGCTCCGCGATCTCGTCGAGGAAAAGCGTGCCGCCGTGGGCCGCCTGGGCGTACCCCTCCGCGTCGTTCGTCGCGCCCGAGTACGCGCCTTTGCGCGCGCCGAAGAGCAGGCGCTCGGCGACGCCCGCGGGGATGGCCGCGCAGTTGACCGCGACGAATGGGCCACTCGCGCGGGGCGAGCCAGCATGGAAATGACGCGCCGCGAGCTCCTTGCCCGAGCCGCTCTCGCCCGTCACGAGCAGCGTGCTCCCGAGCGCGGCCGAGCGTGCCACACGCGCGAGCGCATCCGCGAGGCGCGGGCCCACGATCATGCCTTCACGCGTGGAGACCGTGCCTTGCTGGTACGGGCGAATGTCGGCGACGAAGATGAGGAGGCTCCGGCCGATCCGGAGAAGGCGGGGCGCGTCGAACGTGGTCGTGCCCTGCACGCGCGTGCCGTCGACGTACGTGCCGTTGCGGCTCCCGAGGTCGGTCACGACGAACCGCCCGCGCTCGTGGTCGACGCGGACGTGGCGCCGCGAGAGGCGGTCGTCGTCGAGCAGGGCGTCGTGGGTCGTCCGGCCGAGCTCGATGGGCCCGCGGGCGAGGCTCAACGGGACGAGCTGGGGGATCTTGCACGAGAAGATCCCCACGAGGCCAGGGATCGGCTCGCCCGTCGGCGCGAGCGGCTCCTGCTCCTCGATCGTCTCGTGAACCTGGTACTTCATGGCAGCCGAAAGCATACGGCTGCAAAGACGGGTTTTATAGCGGCATCGGCGCGCGCGCGCGCTCCCCGAGGCGGTGGGGCGCGCGTGCGCGTGCATGTGGTGGTGTGCGGTGGATCGACCCGATCAGATCGTGGCGAACGCGTCGGTGGGGATGTCGAGCGGGGAGCGATCCTCGCGGCCGAGGATCTCGGCGTGGAAGCGCACCTCGGGCAGGACGTGACGGGCGAAGTAGGCGGCCGCGTGACGCTTGCCCTCGTAGAAGGCGCGGTCGCGCGCGGACGACTCGTCGTTCGGCAGGGCCGCGGCCTTCTCCGACGCGAGCACGGCCCCGTCGAGCAGGAGCCAGCCCACGGCGACGACGCTCATCATCTCGAGGAAGCGGTTCGCGGCGAGCGGCACCATCGGCATGCGGCCCGTCTGGAACCACGTGAGTAGCCGCATCGCCGTGCCCGCGAGCGCCTCCTGCGCGGCGCCGAGCTCCGCGAGGTAGGGCCCGACCGTCGGGTGGCCCTGGTGCTTCTGGACGAACGCGGCCACGTCGCCGAGGAACTCCTGCAGATTCTGCCCGCCGCGCTGGGCGAGCTTGCGACCCACGAGGTCCATCGCCTGGATGTGGTTCGTCCCCTCGTAGATCGAGAAGATCTTCGCGTCGCGGCAGTACTGCTCGACCGGGTAGTCCTTGATGTAGCCCGCGCCGCCGTAGGTCTGGATGGCCAACTCGCAGACGCGGAAGGCCTGATCCGAGCCGTACGCCTTCACGAGCGGCACGAGCAGATCGACCTGGCCCTGGTGGTACTGCGCCTTCTGGTCGTCGGTGCCCTGGTGGACGTGCACGAGGTCCTGGTGGAGCGCGAGCTTCACGGCGAGCGCGCGGATGCCCTCCACCTTCGCCTTCATCTCGAGCAGCATGCGGCGCACGTCCGCGTGCTCGACGATCGACACGCGCGGCGCCGTCGGATCTTTCCAGTGGTCGATCGAGGGGCCCTGCTTCCGGTCGCGCGCGTAGTCGAGCGCGTTGAGGAAGGCGCTCGACGCGACGGCGACGCCCTGCAGGCCCACGGCGATACGCGCGCCGTTCATCATCTTGAACATCTGGGCCATGCCGGCGTTCTCGACCTCGCCCACGAGCTCGCCGATGCAGCCGTCGTTCTCGCCGAAGTTGAGCACGCACGTCGCCGAGCCGTTGATGCCCATCTTGTGCTCGATGCTCCCGACGTTCACGTCGTTCGAGCCCTCGATCGTGCCTTCGTCGTTCACGCGCAGGCGCGGCACGATGAAGAGCGAGAGGCCCTTCGTGCCGGGCGGAGCGCCGTCCACGCGCGCGAGCACGAGGTGCACGACGTTCGCGGCCATGTCGTGATCGCCGCCGGAAATGTAGATCTTCGTGCCGCGGATGAGGTACCGCCCGTTGTCGAGCTTCTTCGCGGTCGTCCGCGACGAGCCCACGTCCGAGCCCGCGTGCGGCTCCGTCAGGCACATCGTGCCGCCCCACGCGCCGCCGTACAGAGGCGGCAAGTTGAGCGACTTCTGGCGCGACGTCCCGAAGAGCTGGATCACCTCGGCCGCGCCATGCGCGAGGCCCGGGTACATGTTGAACGCCGTGTTCGCCCCGGAGAGGATCTCCTCGACGAGCGATTGCAGCGCGTGCGGTGCCCCCTGGCCGCCCCACTCGGGGTTCACCGCGACGTTCTTCCACCCGGCCTCGTAGAGCTTGTCCCAGGCCTCCTTGAAGCCCTCGGGCGTGTACACGCGCCCGCCTTCGAGGCGACACCCGGTCCGGTCGCCCACCGCGTTCAGCGGCCCGAGCACCTCACAGGCGAACTTGTACGTCTCGTCCAGCACCATCGAGGCCTCGTCCACACCCCAGGCCTCGAAAGGGGCGCGGCCGAGAATCTCACCCAGACGGAACTGCTCGAAGAGCAAGAACTTCATCTCGCGGAGGTCGGCTCGATAGCGATTCTGGCTTGCTTGGTTCGACACGGGGGCCTCCTCGGCGGCGCCGTCTATGCCGTGAAATCGGCAGGCGCGCGCAGCGAACGGTCGATCGGCTCGTGACCGGGTAGCATGTCGATGCGTTGCGTCAATCTTGTTCGTGCACGAAACATCGTGTTGCGAAAAGTTTTCCGGAAGGACCCGCGTTGCGATCGTCGTGACAGACGCTCCCACGTTCGGTTCGCCCGGTCAGTCGCTCCCGCCGGGGCCCTCGCCGATCACCCTCAAAAATCCCTGTCCATGCGCCAAAACGCGGCTTTTTCCCATGCCGTGGATGCCGTGCAGCTCCTCGGTCGAGGCAGGCCGCAGCAGCGCCATCTCCACCAGCGCGCGGTTCGGCGCGACCACGTACGCGGGCACGCCGAGGGCGCGCGCCTGCGCCAAACGGTATCGGCTGAGCGCCTCGTAAAGCGCCGTCGGCACGCCCGGGGGCGCGACGATCTTGGGCCTCTTCGACTGCGGCGGCGGATCTTTGCGCGGCGCTTCAGTGGGTGTTTCGGCGCTGTCCTCGAAGCGCGGCGCTTCACGCACCGTGTCCGGGGGCTCGTCCTCGATGCAGACGTCGCAGCGCCCGCAGCCACCGTCGATCGCGCGCGGATCGTCGCCGAAGTGGCGGAGCAGGATGCGATGACGGCAGCTCTTCGCGTCGATGTAACGGACGAGCTCCGCGAGGCGCCCGAGCGCACGCGAGACGTCGGCGGGGCTCGCGGGGGCGCCGTCGGGGCCGATGCGGCAGAGCCTCCTCCGGAGCGCGAGATCCTTCGGCGTGACGATCAAGACGCCGCGCGCGTCGAGCCCGTCACGGCCCGCGCGGCCGACCTCCTGGTAATACGCTTCGAGCGAGCCGGGGGGCTCGGCATGCACGACGATCCGTACGTCCGGCCGATCGACGCCCATGCCAAACGCGTTCGTCGCGACGAGCACGCGTGTCCTCCGGGCCGCGAAATCCGCGGAGATTCGCGTCCGTTCGAGCGTGGCCGTTCCTCCATGGTAGACGGGCGCGTCCCATCCGCGTTCGCGTAACCCCACGGCGAGGGCCTCGGCAGACTTGCGCGTCGCCGCGTACACGATGCCCGCGCCCGAGCCCGTGAGCGCCTCGTCGAGCGCACGCTTTACCTCGGCGAGGACCTCACGCGTGGTGCGTACACGTTTCACGCGGAGGTCGAGGTTCGGTCGGAAAAAACCACGCAGGACGGTGGAGACCCGCCGCGGATCCCAGCGGAGCCCCCGCACGATCTCGGTGCGCGCGGCCCGCGTCGCGGTCGCCGTGCACGCGATCATGCGCGTCACCGGCTTTCCGGCGAGGGCCTCTCCGATACGCAGGTAGTCGGGCCGGAAGTTGTGGCCCCATTGCACGATGCAGTGCGCCTCGTCGATGGCGACGAGCGACGTCCCCGTCGCCGCGAGCGCCGACGCGAGGCCCGCGTGCCCAAGGCGCTCCGGCGCCGCGTAGACGAGCTTGTAAGCGCCGCGGCGGAGGGCTGCGAGGCGACGTCCGTTCTCCTCGGCGTCGAGCGTCGATGCGAAAAACGTCGCCGGGATCCCGCGCGCCTCGAGCCCACGGACCTGGTCCTCCATGAGCGCGACGAGGGGCGAGACCACGAGCGCCGTGCCCGGGAGGATGAGCGCCGGGAGCTGGTAACAGAGCGACTTTCCGCCCCCGGTCGGCGCGACGAGCAAGACGCGTCCGCCGGGCGCGAGGAGCGCGTCGATCGCCTCGCGCTGGAAGGGTCGTAGCTCCTGGAAGCCGAAGCGGGCCTCGAGCAGGGCGTCGAGATCGGGGAGGGGTTTGGCCGGGTTCACGGCCGCGCCGAGGTGCGAACTCCATGCCGTCCAGGTTTGCCCTCGAACAAGCCTGGTTCGTCGGGAAAATCGTTCGCCCGCTCATGGCGGCGCCATGGCGGAGACCTGGCGGCCGCCACGATCGACAGCACGCGGCTCCTCGCGAAGGAGCCGTCGCGAAGGTTGCCTTGCTCTCGCGCGAGCTTCCCTCCCACAATGATCCACCATGTCGTTCGCCGGATCCGATGAGCTCGTCTCCTCCTCCGCCCTCGGGCTCGCGTCCCTCATCCGCGACAAGAAGCTTTCGCCCGTCGAGCTCGTCGACGTGTACATCGAGCGCATCGAGGCGGAGAACCCCGCCCTGAACGCCGTCGTCGCCGAGCGCTTCGAGCACGCGCGGCGCGAGGCGAGGGACGCCGCGGACGAGCTCGCGCACAGGAGCGCGGGCGATCCGTTGCCTCCGTTTTTCGGGGTTCCTTGCACGGTGAAGGAGGGCATCGCCGTCGAGGGCATGCCCCACACGGCCGGCGTCTTCGCGCGCAAACACCTGCGCGCCGAGCGTGACGCCCTCGCCGTGAAGCGCGTGCGCGAGGCCGGCGGCATCGTC
>JANMGF010000118.1:0-24576 GCA_031374535.1 Polyangium sp. (in: bacteria) | reverse complement strand
TCGCGTCGATCCGGTCCGGATCGATTCCCTCGGGCAACGTGAACGAGCGTGTGAAGCTGCCATACGAGCGCTCGTAGGTCCAGTACCGCTCGCCCTCGTCGCGCTGCTCCTCCTCGCGTTTGCCGGTGATCGTGAGCCGCCGGCCCGACACGTCGATCGAAATGTCGTCCTCGCCGACGCCGGGCAGATCCGCGCGAATCACGAATCCATCCTTCGTCTCGCGCACTTCCATGTCCGGCACGAAGGCCCTCACCGGCGACGGGAGGAACGCCTCCATTTCGGCGAACGGGTCCCACGAGAGCATTTCGCGCATGCGCCGGAAGGGATCCGCCACGCCGAGCGCACGGAACGGATCCACGGTCGCGAGCCGCTGCTGTTGCTGCTGCGGCGGCATCGTCTCCCGGGCGCCTGGCTGCGCCATCTCTCGAGATTGTCCTTGTCCTTGTTGGCCTTCGCGTCTCCGCATGAATCCAGCCATGATGACCCTCCCTCGAATTGCGCGCACGCCCCATGCATAAATCGTGCGAGATTGGCGGGGGCGGCGGGTGCACATTGCCATGGAGGAGCTCGTCTCTGTCGTTCACGACCGGGCGTCCTGGAAGGGGCCTCGCGCTTTTGCCGCGCACGGAGGTTGCACGGCTCGAAGGACATGCGCCGTCTGCTCATCGCCCTCGCCCTCGCCCTCGCCGCGGCTGTGACCGGATGCGCGTCCGGCTCGTATTATTACCAGCCCGCCGAGCAAGCCAACGCCTCGGAATCGGGGTATCCCGCCGCGCGGTACGTCATCCCGCCGGGCACGGGCCAGGGCGACGTGCGGGTGAGCTCGTTTGGCGTGACCGACGTGCGCCTCGCGGAGGACGAAGAACCAGTCCGCTCGCTACACGTCCGCCTCGTCATAGCGAACGAGGACGGCAAAGAGGCGTGGGCCGTGGACACGCGCGACGTGGAGGTGCAATTCGCCGGCATCCAGGGCGCCGTGGAGCCTGCGTTCGCCAATGCGAATGATTCGGGCATGCCCGTCGTCGTGGTCCCGCGCGGCGGCTCGACGACGATCGACGTCTATTATCCGCTCCCCGAGGACCTCCGCGGCGCCCGGGATCTCCCGCAATTCGACGTCGTCTGGCGGGTACGAACCGGCGAGCGCATCGTCACGCAGCGGACCCCGTTCGAGCGGCGGCGTATCGATCCTCCCCCGCCCACCATGGCCTACGGCTGGGGCGCAGGCGCCGGAGCGTATCCTTCCTGGTGGTACGATCCGTTCTTCTATCCGCGCACCGTGGTCTTTCAGCGAGGCCCGGCCCAGCCGCGCGTCTATTATTACGGTAATAACCGCTGAAAAGCCATAATCATGAGGACAGGAGGGCCCGGGATGGCGGCGAGCGACGGCGGCAGCGTGGGCGTGGGCGCGACGAACGTCGCAAAAAAGGCGCTCATGGCGGCGAGCGGGGTCGTGCTCACGGTGTACGTCGTCGCGCACCTCCTGGGCAACGTCCTTTATTTCGCGGGACCCGAGGCGCTCGACGCCTATGGAGCGCTCCTCCACCGGAGCCCCGCATTGCTCTGGTCTGCCCGGTCGGTATTGTTCGTCGCCTTCGTCGTCCACGTCTTCATCGCGTTCGACCTCTACGCGCGGCGGCAGACGGCGCGCCCGGTCGCGTACGTACGTTACGAGCGCGTCGTGAGTAGCCCCGGCGCGCGCACGATGCTCTGGACCGGCATCGTTCTCCTCGGATTCGTCGTCTACCACGTCCTCCATTTGACCCTGGGCCTCCTGCACCCGGAGTTCGTCCCGGGATCCGTGCATCAGAACGTTTCGGTTGGTTTCTCCTCGATCGTGCCTACCGCTCTCTACGTCGGCAGCATGATCGCGCTCGGTCTGCACGTCTCGCATGGCGTGCTCGCGATGACGCAATCGCTCGGCCTCGCCCTCCGGCGTGAACGGCTGCGCGGGCTCCGGCGTTTTTCCGCCGTGCTCGCCTTGATCGTCGCCCTGGGCCTGGCCGCCATTCCGATCACCGCGCTCGCCCTCGCCTGGACGAGGGGGCGCTAGGCGAGGTTGCCATGGCGCTCGACGGCAAGATCCCCGGCGGTCCCCTCCCGCAGAAATGGGAACGTCGCAAGCTCGAATACGCGCTCGTGAGCCCCGCGAACCGCCGCAAGTTCACGGTGCTCGTCGTCGGCACGGGCCTCGCGGGCGCCTCGGCCGCGGCCACGCTCGGCGAGCAGGGATATCGCGTCGAAGCCATGTTTTTCCACGACAGCCCCCGCCGCGCGCACAGCATCGCGGCCCAGGGCGGCATCAACGCCGCGAAAAACTACCAGAACGACGGCGACAGCGTGCAGCGCCTCTTCCAGGACACGATCAAGGGCGGTGATTACCGGGCCCGCGAGGCGAACGTCTACCGCCTCGCCGAGGTGAGCCTCCGCATCATCGACCATTGCGTCGCCCAGGGCGTGCCTTTCGCGCGCGAGTACGGCGGCAAACTCGCGAACCGCTCCTTCGGCGGCGCCCAGGTCTCACGCACGTTTTATGCGCGTGGACAAACGGGCCAGCAGCTCCTCCTCGGCGCGTACCAGGCTTTGCTCCGCCAGGTCCACGCGGGCACCGTGCGCCTCTCGCCGCGCACCGAAATGCTCGACCTCGTCGTCGCCGACGGAAGGGCGCGCGGCGTCGTCGCCCGGGACCTCGTCACCGGCGAAATCCGCACGATCGTCGCCGACGCGGTCGTCCTCGCGACGGGCGGTTATGGAAACGCCTATTATCTCTCGACCTACGCGCGAAACTCGAATGCGACCGCGATCTGGCGCGCCCACCGCCGCGGCGCCTGTTTCGCGAACCCCTGTTTCACGCAGATCCACCCCACGTGTATCCCCGTGAGTGGGACCCATCAATCGAAGCTCACGCTCATGAGCGAATCGCTCCGCAACGACGGCCGCATCTGGGTGCCCCTGCGCTCCGGCGACGACCGCGCGCCCGACCAGTTCCCCGAAGCCGAGCGCGACTATTACCTCGAACGCAAATACCCGAGCTACGGAAACCTCACGCCTCGCGACGTCGCCTCGCGCGCAGCCAAGGCCGTCTGCGACGAGGGCCGTGGTGTCGGCGCCACCGGCCTCGGCGTGTACCTCGATTTCGCCGACGCCATCCGACGCCTCGGCTCGGGCGTCATCGCGGAGCGTTACGGAAACCTCTTCGACATGTATGCCGAAATCACCGGCGAGGACCCCTACCGGGTCCCGATGCGTATCTACCCGGCCATCCATTACACGATGGGCGGCCTCTGGGTCGATTACGATCTCATGAGCACGATCGACGGCCTCTTCGTCACGGGCGAGGCGAACTTCTCCGATCACGGGGCGAACCGGCTCGGCGCGAGCGCGCTGATGCAGGGCCTCGCCGACGGCTATTTCATCGTCCCGCTCGCCGTCGGCAGTTACCTCGCGCGCGCGAAACCCCCGGCCATGGACGATTCGCACCCGGCCTTCGTGGACACGCGCCGGGACACCGTGGCGCGTATCGATCGGCTCATGGCCGCGCGCGGCAAGCGCAGCGTCACCTCGTTTCACCGCGAGCTCGGCAGGCTCCTCTGGGAAACGTGTGGCATGTCGCGCAATCGCGCGGGGCTCGAGCGCGCGCTCGGCGCGATCCCGGAGCTCCGGGAGAGGTTTTTCCGAGAGGTCGTGGTCCCCGGCCACGGCGAGGCCCTGAACCGCGAGCTCGAAATGGCCAGCCGCGTCGCCGATTACTTCGAGCTCGCCGAGCTCATCTGCCGGGACGCTCTCCAGCGCGAGGAGTCCTGCGGCGGCCATTTTCGCGAAGAGTACCAGACCCCGGACGGCGAGGCATTGCGCGACGACGAGCATTTCTCGTACGTCGCCGCGTGGCAATGGCGCGAGGACGAACCCCAGATCCTGCAAAAGGAGCCCCTCGTCTTCGAGGCCGCCCCGCCCATGCAAAGGAGCTACAAATGATGCGGCTCGTGCTCGAGGTCTGGCGGCAGCGGAACCCCGACGAGGCCGGTCGGTTCGTCCGGTACGAGACCCAAGAGGCCACGCCCGACATGTCGCTGCTCGAGCTGCTCGACGTTGTCAATGAAGACCTCGTCTCGCGGGGCGACGAGCCGATCGCCTTCGACAGCGATTGCCGTGAGGGGATCTGCGGCACCTGTGGTTTCATGGTGAACGGCCTCGCGCACGGCCCGCTCCAGGGCGCGTCCGCGTGCCAGGTCCACCTCCGGCATTTCGAGGATGGAGATACGCTCTGGATCGAGCCCTTCCGCGCGGCGGCATTCCCGCTCATCAAGGACCTCGTGATCAACCGGGGCGCGCTCGACCGGATCATCGCCGCCGGCGGTTATGTCTCGGTGAACACGGGAAACGCGCCTGAAGCGAACATTTCGACCATCCGCAAGGAAGACGCCGAGCGGGCCATGGATGCGGCGGCGTGTATTGCCTGCGGGGCCTGCATCGCGGCTTGCCCCAATGCCTCGGCCGCGCTCTTCACGGGCGCGAAGGTCACGCACTTGAACCGTCTCCCCGAGGGCCAACCCGAGCGGGGCCGGCGCGCGCTCGCAATGGCGCGGGCCGCGTCACAAGAGGGGTTCGGCCATTGCACGTTTGCCGGGGAATGCGAGACCGCGTGCCCGAAGAGCATTCCCCTCGAGGTCATCACCCGGATGAACCGGGACTACCTCGCGGCCCGGCTTTCGGGCGAGGGACGTGCGCGGCCGAGGCACATTCCGCCGGGCACGCCGAAGCGCCAGCGCTGAAGCTCCGCTCCGTGGTAACCTCGGCGGCCACACTGCCATGCTACCGACCTTCCTCGCGCGACTCGCCGACCCTTCGATCCAGACCGTCCTCCTCTGCGGCTGCGGCGGCGGATTCGATTTCTTGCAGGGCGTCACGCTCCTGCCCGAGCTCGCGCGCCTCGGCAAGCGTGTCGTCATCGGCAGCTTCTCGTTCGGCGAGCCGGAGCGCATTGATAACGCGCCCGTCGTGTTCACGGCCGAGACCGGCGCCGTCGTCAAGCGTGTCCTCGGGCACTCGACGCCGCCGCCCGATTACGGCCCGGAGGTGCACCTCGCGAGTTTCCTCGACAAGGAGCGCCCCGATTCCGCGCCACACTTCGTCTACGCCTATTATGCGCGCGCCTTCACTGTACCCGCGCTTCACGCTTTTTATGCCGAGCTCGTCCGGCGCCATTCCATCGACGCCGTGATCGTCGTCGATGGAGGCTCGGATTCGCTGATGCGGGGCGACGAGGAGGGGCTCGGCGATCCCATCGAGGACGCGGTCTCGCTCGCCGCGGTGGCCGCGCTCGAGGGCCCGAAGCTCAAGCTGCTCTGCTCGATCGGCCTCGGCGCGGACCGCTTCAATGGTGTCTCCGACGCCTCCAGCCTGCGCGCGATTGCCGAGATCACCGAGGCCGGAGGTTTCCTCGGCTCCGTGAGCCTCGAGCCGACGAGCCCAGGGTATCGCTTCTACAAGCGTTGCATCGAGCACGTCTATGAAAACCAGACGTTCCGCTCGGCGCTCACGGGCTTCATCCTCTCGGCGACCGAGGGCCATTTCGGCGGCGACGTCGTGCCCTCCGTTCTTCGCAGCAGGGTTCGTCCGGGCAGGTTCTTCGTCTGGCCGCTCATGGCCATGATCTGGGCCTTCGACGTCGAGGTCGTGGCACGCCGCTCGAAGATCATCGGCTGGATCCGCGATTGTACCACGGTGCGCGATTGCCATCTCGCGCTCCGCCGCGGGCGCGCCTCGCTCGCGGAAGGGCCTCGCGACGTGGAGAATCTACCTCGGCAGGAAGAAATGGTCGGGGATTGACCCCGTCGTGACTTAGTCTTCCCGGACCGGCTTCGCCATCCTGCGAATGCAGAGCCTGAGCCCCTCACGCAGGTTCGCGCACGTCGTCAGGCTCGTGAGATCGAGGCCGAGCGTCACCATCGTCTGCGCGACCGTCGGCTTGATCCCCGTGATGATCCCCTCGGCGCCGAGGAGGCGAATAGCGCGGATCAAACTGAAAAGGTGACCCGCCGTCGCCGTGTCGACCGTATCGACGCCGGTCAAATCCAGGATCGCGAAGCTCGCCGACGTCTGCACGACCGCCGTGAGCAGATCGTCCATCACCCGCGCCGCCCGGCGGCTATCGACGATTCCCACCATCGGGAGCGTGATCACCTTCTCCCATACCTGGATGACGGGCGTCTCGAGGTTCCGGATGACCTCCTCCTGCCGCTCGATGAGCTCCATCTTCAGGCGGAGCTCGGCCATTGCCTTCTGCATGTCGTTCTTGGCGAGCGTCAAGCCGAGCATGCCCACGACCTCGCCGCGCTCGTCACGCTCTGGAATGAACCAGCTCTCCCACAGGACGCCGCGGTCCTCGTTCGTCGAGTGGACGAGCTCCCCGCCGAGCGCGCGTTGCAGGAGCGCCAGGTTTTCGGGCGTGGAGCCGTAAAGCTCGAGGACGTTTTGCCCGATGAGCTGCCCGGGCTCGACACCGGCGGACCTGCATGCTTTGCCGTCAATCAGCGTGTAAACGCCCTTCGCATCGGTCACGTAGACCGCCATATCGGCGTGATCGAGGATCTCACGAAGCACACGCTCGGGCTCATCCGGGCGGAGCGAAAGGAGGTCTTTCGCGGGAGGCACCGCCAGCCGACCGGCGGCGGCGCGCGGCGCAGGGACGAGCACCACGAAGACCTCGGATCGACCCGGCGAACGCCTGGCATTGATCGTGTACGAGCGATATGCGCCCTCGGCGTCACGAATGTGGCACGAGGCGCTGTAATCTTCGCCCTCGGCCATCCGCGCCCATGCCGACACGAAAGCGTCCCTGTCCTCGGGGTGGACCGACGCGAACAAGGAGCCGCCCCGCACGGGCTCGGCCCCGAGGACCCGCTCGGCCTCCGGATTGAAGCCGCACATCACGCCTTCCGGGCTCGTCGCGACGAGGATACCGGGGCAATGCTCGAACAATGCCAGATCCATGAGGTACTCGCTTGCTCTCAATCCACGGCGCGCGCCGCGAGCGCCTTCGGCGCGATCATCCTGTAGCTACCCGCGACGAGGGCCCGCACTTCGTTCCAGTCGGTAGGCCCGTCGATTTTCTCGTCGATACGCACGTCGACCCAGCCGTGTTTACCCACGTATTTCGCGATCGTGAATCGTGGATCACTCGCGACGAGCCCGGCCTGCATCTCGAAGCTCGTTTTCACGCCGTACGACCACACGCCGTTCTCTCCCCCGATCGCGGCGAAGATCTTGTCACGGACGCGGAACGTGGGGTGCCCCCAGGCCTCGACCTCGGTCGCCTCGGGAAAGTCCATACAGATGGCGCGGAAACGCTCGAACGGCCCCGCGGGCCCCTCCATCTTGTGTTTGGCCTTCTTCGCAGGAGCAGCGACCTTCTTCACCGCCGCCTTTTTCGCAGGAGCAGCGACCTTCTTCGCCGCCGCCTTTTTCGTGGACGCCTTCGTACCGGCTTTCGTGCTCGCCATGGTTCCTCAATAACCGAGATCACGCGCCGACTTCTTCGTCGTCGCGGACGGCTGCGGTTTTCCGATCTTCGTGTCGGTTGAAACGGGAGATGCCGGCGCGGCCGAGGCCGACGCGGCGGGCGCGGTGTGGTCGTCTCCCTCGAGGACAATCTCCGTCGCCGGCTCGGTCACGGGCGCCTGCACGGCCGCCCCCGTGACGAGAGGCGGCGGACTTGCCGCGGGCGTTTTGGTATTTTCCGCCGAACCCACTTGCACCTCCGGAGACGACCTCGTCCCGAGAGCCACGAATGCCACACCCCCGCCGAGGAGGAGGAGCAGGGCCGCGCCGATTGCGGCGACGAAAATGCCGCGGCTCCGCGGGGGCTCGGCCGGGACGATCGAGGCATTCGTCGCAGGGCCGAGCGTGCTCGGGCCCGTAGACCCGAGCGCCCCCGTCCGGCCCGTGTTCGAGGGGAGAACCCCGCCCGAGGCGTCGAATGCACCATCAAACGAACGAACGGATGGGATCGGCCCGGCGGCCCCCGTCGGCGCAGCAACCCGCACGACCTCGGTAAACGCGCGCGCGAGGTCCCGCGCCGTCGGAAAACGCGCGGCCGGATCCTTTGCCAGCGCTCGATCGAAAAACGCGTCGAGCTCCAGGGGCAAGGTCGGATCGATCGAGAGGACACGCGGCACCGGATCCATGCAGATCCTCACGATCAGATCGCCGATCGCATTCGCCTCGAAGGGCCGCCTGCCCGTCACCATACGAAACAGGATGACCCCGAGCGACCACAGATCCGCGCGGTGATCGATATCGAGTTTCCCCCGCGCCTGCTCGGGGCTCATGTAATACGGCGTGCCGAGCACCGCACCCTCCTCCGTGACCTCCTTGACCTCCTGGGAGCCGGCGAGCGTCTTTGCAATGCCGAAATCGAGGATCTTGGGGATCTCCTCGTCGCCCTCGCGCGCGAGGAACACATTCTCCGGCTTGAGATCCCGGTGCACGAGCCGCGCCTCGTGCGCGCGTTCGAGGCCGCGGGCGACTGGGATCAAGAGACACTCCGTCTCCGCGAGCGAGAGGCGCCCCGCGCGCCGGAGCCGCGCCGCGAGGTCCTCCCCCTCGAGCAGCTCCATGACGATGTACGGCAAGCCCTGGTCGACCCCGTAATCGTGAATTTTCACCACGTTCGAGGAGCGAATCTGCGCGGCGGCGCGGGCCTCACGCTGGAATCGCGCGAGCGCGGCCTCGGCCGAGCCGGTCATGAACTTCACGGCGACCGTGATATCGAGACCGAGGTGGGTGCCCACCCAGACCGAACCCATGCCCCCCTTGCCGAGGAGTCTGTCGAGACGAACCTTTTCGGCAATGACCAGGCCCGGAGCGGGCTTGGCGACCGTGGCATGCGTGGACCCGGTTTTCACGGAAAAACCACCGGAACGGGGGTGAGTTGATCGGCGCCCTTGGTGCCGATCCCCAGCTGGCCGAGGTCGTTGCGACCCCAGCAACGCACGGTCCCGCTCACGAGGCGCGCGCAAGTGAATTGCAGGCCGAGCGCGACCTCCGCGACGGGCGGGATGTTGATCGCCTGGGGCGTCGATTGGTTGACCTTGTCGCCGTTGCCGAGCTCCCCGCGCGTGTTTGCGCCAAAACATCGGAGCGCGCCTCCCGCGAGCACGACGCAAGAATGGCCGCCCAGCGTCGCATCCGTGCCGGCCGAGACCCCCATGACGTCATTGAGATTTGGGACGAGCACCGGGGAGAGCTGTTGCGTCGTGTTCCCGAGCCCGAGCTGACCGCCGGCGTTGAAGCCAAAACAATGAAGCGACGTTCCCCCGATGGCGCACGTGAATCGATTTCCAGCCGCCATCTTGCTGATCCCGAGGAGATTCGGCACCAGGGTCGCGGTCGGTTTGTCCACGATCGTCCCGATGCCGAGCTGCCCTGAAGCGTTGTCGCCCCAGCACCGCACCTCGCCCGTTTGAAGGACCGCGCAATTGTGGGCATCTCCCGTCGCGAGCCCGATCGCCACCACGTTCGCCACGGCTGCGGCAGGCGCGCTCGCGTTCACCGTCCCGCCATTGCCGAGTTGCCCCGAGGTGCCCGACCCCCAGCACCGCACGGCGCCGGTCGTGAGGCGGGCGCAGGTATGACGGCCGCCCGCCCCGACCTGCACGACGGAGGCCAGGTTGACCACCTTCGGCAGCGTCGCATTGACCGTCGTCCCATCCCCGACTTGACCCGACACGTTGCGGCCCCAGCACGAGACCTTCATGTCGCTCGTCCGGGCACAAGAATGCCCGCCCTGCGTATCGACCCGGTTCACGCCGAGCGAGATCTGCGTCACGTTCGAGAGCCCCGTGACTTGTTTCGGCGAAAGTTTCTCGAGGACCGTGCCGTCCCCGAGCTGCCCCTGCGTGTTCGCGCCCCAGCAATGGACCTTGCCGTCGCCGAGGAGCACGCAAGCGAACGAGTTGCCCGCGGCGACCTGGACGATCGAGGCGCACGTGCCGCCGAGGCAAGCTTCACTCGCGCAATCGGCGTGTACGGCGCAGGTCTTCCCGCTCGGGCACGCGAGGCACCCTGTGCCTCCACCACAATCGACGTCGGTCTCCGCGCCGTTTTTCACGCCGTCCTCGCACGCCGGCACCTGGCACATGCCTGCCGTGCAGACGCCGCTCGTGCAATCGGCGGCCGTGAGGCAACCCTTCCCGTCCTGACAATCGACGCAGGCGGGGCCGCCGCAATCGACGTCGGTCTCCTCCGCATTCTTCACCTTGTCGCTGCACGTCGGCGCCACGCATTTTCCGGCGATGCAGACCTTGCTCTCGCAATCGGTGATGGCCGTGCAACCCTGGCCCGTTGCGCAGGGCTGGCAATCCGGTCCACCGCAATCGATGTCGCTCTCGTCGCCGTTCTTCGAGCCGTCGGTGCATTCGGGCGGCACGCAGAGGCCTCCCGAGCAGGGGCCGCCGCCGCTGCAATCCGCGCTGAAGTTACACTCGACGCACTTGCCGCTGCCGTCGCACACGGCTCCCCCGGCCTGCACGCACGCGGCGCCCTGCTTCTTCGGCGCGCTCGACGGCGCCCCCTCCGCGCTGCACGTCTCCTGCGTGCATTCCACGCCGTCGTCGGGGACGTCGCTGGTATCGACCACCGTGCGCGGCTGCCCCGAGCCGTCACACTCGATCCGCATGCAATCGCCCAGGGTTTGTCCCGGCGAGAGCGGACCCGTCTCGCAGCGGCCCGCGACGCAAGCGCGCGTCTGGCATTCGTTGCTCTCACCGGGACAGTCGAGCTCGGTGGAGCAAGTCGTCCCTCCGGCACCTCCGCCAGCCGCGTCTCCGCTCCCGAGGGCCGGATCCACCTCGAATCGATCGAGCCCCGAGATCACGTTGCACGCAGGCGCAGCGAGCGCGGCGAGCACCAGGATCGTTGCTGCTCCAAAGGTTCGTCGCATCAGAACCTCCCCCGAAGACCCGCGCCGAAGGGACCTGCCCAGGGTTCGACCTCGATCCTCCCCGTGGCGGGCAGATTCTTTGGTTTGCCCATGACGAGCAGCACCACGCCGGCCGCGACGGCCGCGCCACCCACGACGAACGTCGCCGTCGAGACGTTGCCGAACCGCGAGGCCTCGTCGATACCCGCCTGCGCGGACGGCGGACACCGCCCCTCCGACGTGCAGATCCCCTCGAGATCACCCACGCGGCCAAGCGACAACGCGCCCGTCACCGCGCCCGCCGCGAGCGAGGCTGCGCCGACGCCGAAGGCCACCATCGCCGGCACGAAGAGCGTCCGACCCCCCGACGGCGTATCGCGTGGCTCCGCCGGATCCGGCGTCGTTTCCCGCACGGGACGAGCACTCGCGACCTCGAGATGCACCGGCACCTTGACCACGCCTCCGCGCTCTTCGAGATCGATCGTCCGTTCGACGGTGGAAAACCCGCTCGCCTCGACGCGCAGCGTGTGTTTGCCCGGATCGACCCGCGTCGCCATGCCGGTCGCGAGCGCGAGGGGTTTGCCATCGACCGCGGCCGTGATCCCCTCCGAAGCGCCCGTGACCACGACGAGCAACGACGGCACCCGCGCGAGCAGCGCCCGCTCCTGCTTGCCGCCCTCCTCGCGTGCTTTGCGAAACGCGGGCGGCGCCGTCGGACCAAGCGGCTCGGCGGCGAGCCGTTCGTATGTCTCCAAAGCTTCGGCGAGCCGACCGAGCCCTTCGAGCGCCTCGGCGCGCATGAGCAAGTGCGTCGGCGCGTGGTAGAGATCCTCGGCCTTCGTGATTTTCTCGAGCGCGTCGGCGAAGCGCTTCGCATCGAGATCATCTGCCGCGGCGAGCGCGAACTCGCGTGCCTTCGACACTTGCCCCGGCTCGGCCGCGCGCGCGAACGGGCTCGAGACGAGGCCGAGGACGAGCGCGACGCAGGAGACCCAGCGAGACATGGCGCCATTCTGCCGCCCCCTCGCGCCGGAAGTCGAGGGAAAGTGTGCTCGCTCCGACCCTCAGGCGAGGCTCGCGGACGCGCACCCGATGGCGTACCATCGGACGCCATGATCGCTTCGGTTTCCAAAGACAAACCCTCCTCGGCACGCCGATTCGCTGGTCTTCTTCTCGCATTCGCCGCGCTCGTGGGCTCGCCCCTGCCCGCGTACGCCGACGAGGTCGGGCCGCTGGAGGAGAGCTGTGTCAACAAGGCGGCCGGCGATACGTGCGCCGATCTCGCGGGCGCCGCCGGGACATGCTCCTCGGCGAAAGACCCCCGCGGGCGCGGGGTGCTGCGCTGCGTGGCGGGCGCAAAGGCCCCGGCCCCGCAGCCGTCTACCCAGGTCGCCTCCGTCGCGGAGAAAAAAAGCTGCGCCGTGTCTGCCGCGGGGAGCTCGAACGAAGAGGCGCCGATCGGGATTGCCGTGGCCTTTGCAGCATTCGTCGTCGCCCGGGCAAAACGTCGCGCGCGATCCGCGGGGTGAGGGGTGGACTGGTTCTGGGCATTCGCGTTCACGCAGGCCGTCGAGATCCCCATTTACGTGTATGCCTTGCGCGTCCGCCCCTACGAGGCGTTCGGCGCGAGCGCCCTGACCCACCCCATCGTCTGGTTCGTCATCCCGGAGCTGTGGGAGCGCTTCTACCTCGCCTTTTTCGCCCCCCATCCCTCGTTGTGGCTCGCGCAAACGCCGCGATACTGGGTGATGGTGGTCCTCGCGGAGACGTTCGCCGTGACGGCCGAGGCGTGGTATTTCGCTTTCATTGGAAAGAAAAAGACGCTGCGGTGGGCATTTGCCGCCAACATGGCGAGCGTCACCCTGGGATTGACGAGCCGGGCGCTCTTCGGGTATCCATGAACCCATTTCCATGGCGGGCCAATCGAACGAGGGGAGGCACGAACACGCGGCCGATCCATCCGGACGCACGCTCCCCTCCCCTGTCGACGGCGCGACCCTCGATCCCTCGGGCGGCAGCACGATCCGGCCCGGCGCGCTCGGCGAGACCTTGCAGGCGCCCCCCCTGGAGACGCTCCTCGCCCGCGCCTCCAGGGACGCCGACGAATGGCCCCCGGAGAGTATTGGCGCTCGCCACCTCCGCGTGGTCGATCCGCGCAGCTACACCGTCGAATCCGAGGTCGCGAAGGGCGGCATCGGCCGCACCTTGCGCGCCCACGACACGCACCTCGATCGCCCCGTCGCGCTGAAGGAGCTCATCACCCGCGACGCCTCGACCGAGGAGCGCTTCGTGCGTGAGGCGCGTATCACGGCGCGCCTGCAACACCCCTCGATCGTACCGCTTTACGAGGCGGGCGTGTGGCCCTCGGGCGAGCCGTTTTTCGCGATGAAGCTCGTCTCCGGTCGCTCGTTCGACCGGGTCCTCGAGGACGCGACCACGCTCGATCAACGCCTCGCATTGCTCACCCACGTCCTCGCCGTCGCCGAGGCGATGGCCTACGCGCACAACGAACGCCTCATTCACCGCGATCTCAAGCCCCAGAACATCCTCCTCGGCCCGTTCGCCGAGACCGTGGTCATTGATTGGGGCCTCGCCAAGGATCTCGACGAAGAATCGTCCGAGCCGCCCCCGCTGCCACGTTTGCGCCCAATCGTTCTTCCTCGCCCAGCGCGTCCGGATCCGTGGCGCTCACGATCATCGGCGTCGTCATGGGCACACCCGCGTACATGCCGCCCGAGCAGGCCGCCGGGCGCAGCGTGGACGAGCGCGCCGACGTGTATGCGATCGGCGCCATTCTGTATCACCTCCTCGCGGGAAGGCCGCCCTACGACGGAAAACGGCCGATGGATATCGTCCGCCGCGTGCTCCGTGATCCGCCCGAGCCCCTCGAGAAGCTCCAGCCCGGGGTGCCGCGCGATCTCGTGACGATCGTGCGCAAGGCCATGGCGCGCTCGAAAGACGAACGATACCGGACGGCGGGAGAGCTCGCCGAGGACCTGCGGCACTTCCAGACGGGGCAGATTGTCCGGTCACACCATTACTCGGCCCGCGAGCGGATCCTCCGATTCGTGCGTCGCCACCGCGCCTCGTTGCTCATGGCATTCGCTGCGCTCTCGGCCCTCGCCGTGACGGGCGCGCTCGCCGTGGGGCGCGTCCTCGATGCGCGGGACGACGCGCGGCGCGAGCGGGACCGGGCTGCGGAGGCCAGGCGACGAGAATCGGAGCGCGCCGATACCCTCACGCTCGTCGAGGCGCGCGCGGCTGCTTCACGGGATCCGCTCGAGGCGCTCGCGTGGTTGAAGCCGCTGTCGTTATCGTTCCGGGGGCACCGGCGTGAGCGGCTCGTGGCGGCGGAGGCGGTATCGAAGGGGATCCCGAGGCTCCTCAGCGGCAGTGCGCTCACTCCTCTTTCTCTCGGACGGTTCCCATTTCGTTTCGTCGGGCTTCGACCGCGCCGTACGAATCTGGAACGTCCGCACGGGCGAGGCGCGCGTGCTCCAGGGGCACGAGGGAGCGATTTATACCCTCGCCGTGTCCCCGGACGGCAAGACCGTCATGACCGGCGCCGCCGACCAGACAGCGCGACTCTGGGACGTGGCTTCGGGCACGTCGCGGGTCCTGCGTGGTCCGAAAGATTCTCCCTCGGATGTGGACTTCTCCCGCGACGGCAAACGCGCGTTCGTCGCCAGCTACGACAACAGTGTACGCATCTATTCGCTCGAAGCCCTCCGCGACCGCGTCGCGGCCGTGCACGAGGGGGACCCGCGTACGATCGCGATCTCCCCCGACGGAACGTGCGTCGCGTCGGGCAGCGTCGACGGCTCGGTTGTCTGGACGAACCTCGGGGACAACACGTCGCGGGCGCTCGGCCTTCACGAGGGCGAGGTCCTCGACGTCGCGTTTTCCTCGGACGGCGGCAAGATCGCCTCGGCGGGCGCGGACGGGGCCGTGCGTAGTTTTTCGGCTTTCGGCGGCGAGGAACGTGTCCTCGCGCGGCATACGGCTGCGGCCCTCGCGCTCTCGTTTTCCCCCGACGGCAAACGCCTCGCGACGCTCGGTGGAGAGGCCAATGTGCGGCTGTGGAGCGCGGAGGACGGCCGGCTGCTCGATGTCCTGCGTGGGTATCGTGGTGTCGTCGCGGGGCTCGATATCTCGCCCGAGGGCACGCGGCTCGCGACGGCGGGCGCGGACGGCATCGTGCGATTATGGGATCTCGAAGCGCGGGAGAGCCGTCTGCTCGAGGGGCACAAGGGGCACGTGAATGCGATCGCGTTTGCCGAAGGAGGACGATCCCTCGTGACGGCAGGGATTGACCGGACCGTGCGGCGCTGGATGGACGATCTTCCCATGGAGCCATCCGCGATCCGCGCCTTCGTCGAGGCCTCGACGCAGGAGTCGGCCACCTCCCTCGGCATTCACCCCGACAAACTATGACCCCGACAAACCTTCGCGCGGGGCCCGCTCAGGATTCGTTGTGCCCGCCGCGCGGACGTTTCCTCGGCGGCCCCCCGCCGAACGCCGCCTCGGCGCCTGGCTCCGGCGGCGCCTCGTGGCCCGTGGCGTAGGCGCGCAAAAAGGCGTCGATGTGCTCCTCGGCGAATTTCTCCCACGCGAGCGGCCGTGCCTTTTTCCCGCCGAGCGGGCCTTGATGAAGGAGCACCATGAGGGGCGGCGAGACCAGCGCGAGGGCCATCAAACGCACGTCGCCCGCCCGGAGCTCCCCCCGCGCGACGTGCCGCGCGAGCCGCGCCTCGACGCATTCGAGCGTCGGATCGAGCACCTCACAAAGGTATGTCGGGCCAAGCGTGGGGTCGCGCAGGCCGGAGGCGAGGCCGATCGCATGCACCTCGTCGACCCCGTTACGAAACCCGAGCTCCAGGTAAAACAAGAACCCCGTGAGCGACGCGCGAACGGGCAGGAGCGGCCCCGTCGCGACCTCCAGCAAATACCGCTGACCCTGCTCGTGCCATTGCCCGAGCACCGCGGAGACGACCCCCTCGCGCGAGCCGAAATAATGCCGCAGCGTCGCGACGCTCACCCCCGCGGCCGCTGCCATCTCCCGGAAGCTCACGCGCGTGCCGTCGGGCGCCCCGAGCCGCTTTTGCACGGCGGTGACGAGCGACGCGCGTGTCGCCTCGAAGTCCGGGTTGCGTGAGCCTGCGGGCCTGCCCATCGATCCGTACTCTAGATCATCCGTCCAGCAGTTCAAGGCCCCCCCCAGGCAGCCAAGAGCGGTCTCGGACACGGCGTCTTGACGACGCGCTAATTTTTCGTATCGTTTGCGATCTAAAAAACGGAGGTTGCATGTTCGAGGGCTTCGCGAACGTCTGGACGCCCGTCTTGCCCGCGCGTGTGTTGCGCGGCGAGGTCCGGCGGATGCGGGTCGCCGGCGAGACGCTCGTGCTCTTCCGAGACGAGCGCGACGGTCCCAGGGCGTTCGTCGATCGCTCTTCTTCTTCTTCTCCTTCGCTTCCCGAGGAGATCCCGGAGGAGGCGCGTTTGCCCGTGCGCGAGGCCCTCGGTTTCCTGTGGATCTTCACGGGTCGAAACGCTGGGGCCGAGGCGCCCGTGATGCCCGCGATCGATCCGGCGCGGCCCCTCGTGCTGCACGCCGAGACGTGGCCGGCGCCGTGGGCACGCGTGATGGAGGCCCTGCTCGACCCGGCGAACCTGCCCTTCACCTGGGCTCTCGGCGCGCAGGGCGGGCACGAGACCTCGCGTCGGTTCCACCTGGACGGCCATGACGCGACCTCTGCGCGCCTCGTCGTCACGCGCGGCGACCTACCCGTCGAGCCCGTGCTCGTGTTTCGCGCGCCCGCTTCGATCGAGCTTTTTCTCCGGCCGGATCCTGCGGAAAAACACACGCTCGTCTTCTGCGTCCCCGAGACCGAAACGACGACCCACGTCCTCTTCTGCGCCGCGCGCGCGCTCGGCGACGGCATCGTTCCCTGCTGGATCACCGATTGGTTTGCCACGACGGAGCTTGCCCGGGAGCGCGCGAGCGCCATGATCGAACAGCCGCTCGCGGCGGACGACGGTTCCCTCGCGGCCGTCGCCCTCTTCCGCCGCTCCTGCGAACGCACGCTCCTCGGCGCGCGGACGGCGCGCGGATCGAGGACGCCCCCTTGACATGCGCCTCCAGTTTACTATACCATGTGATGTAACCAAACTGGAGGCCGCCGTGTTCGAGAGCTTCGCCAATGTCTGGACCCCTGCCATCCTTTCAAAAGAGCTCGGGAAGAAGCCGCTTCAGGTGAAGGTCGCCGGCGAGACGATCGCCCTCTTCCGGGACGGGAAGGGCGGCGTCGGAGCCCTCCTCGATCAGTGTCCCCACCGCGGCGTCGCGCTCTCGCTCGGCGAGGTCGACGAGAACGGCTGCCTCGCGTGCCCCTTTCACGGCTGGTCGTTCCAGAAGGACGGCGCCTGCGCGAAGGTCCCGCTGAACACCATTTCAGCGGAGAAACGCGCTCGTTATGGCGCGACGCCGCTTCGGGTGCGCGAGATCGGCGGGCTCATCTGGCTCTTCACGGGGCCCGATCCCGCGGGTACGGAGCCCGCGCCGCCGCCCGCGCTCGTCGAGCCGGGATGGCATGTGGGATTCAACCAGGAGATCTGGAACACCCACTGGACGCGGGCCATGGAAAACATGCTCGACATGCCGCACCTGCCTTTCATCCATGGGAAAAGCATCGGCAAGGACCTCAAGAAGAAGCTCGGACCGGATACGCTCCTCGACGTCCGGATCGAGCCCGCGGAGTTCGGCGGCCGCATTATCTCGAAATGGGATCACGAGGCGACCGAGGAGAATATCCTGAAGTGGCGCAGGCCAAACTCCATGGAGCTCCACATCATGGACCAGCCGAAGCGCAAGATGTACCTGCACGTCTATTGCATCCCGGTCGACGCGTCGCACACGAAGATGCTCGTCGCCTCGGCTCGCACGTTTTTCGGCTCGCAGGTGATCACCTGGCTCGCCACGAAATTCAACAACGTCCTCGGCGAGGATCGGGTGGTCATCGAGACCTCGACCCCAGCCGAGGTGCCGCCGCCCGGCGACGAGCCGTCCGTCGCGACCGACGCGCCGACGCTGTATTTCCGCAAGTATTACTTCCGCGAGCTGCGCGGCACCTCCACGACGCTGGTGCCGGCCGGGCGGCTCGTCCGCAAGGCCGATGCCCCCGGGGCCGAGGCCGAAGAAGCGGCCATGCCCGACGGGGCGGCGATGGCCCACTGACATCGGCCGCACATTCTTGATGCCGGGGACGCCCGGAATGCGCTATCTCCCGGGCTGCCCGTGAGCCCGCCTGCCCTCGACCCAAAACCGCTGTCCAACGATGGGGACTCCGCTCGGACAAGCCGAGCTATGCCCCCAAACCCCCTGCGCCGCGCCACCCTCCCGCACCTGCCCGCGCTCGATGGATTGCGTGGCCTCGCCGTGTTCGGCGTGCTGCTCTTCCACGATGGAAGGCTCGACGGGGGTTACCTCGGCGTCGACCTGTTTTTCGTCCTCTCCGGATACCTCATCCACTCGCTCTTGCTCGCGGAATGGAGCAAGGCTGGGACGATCGATCTCAAGGCTTTCTGGGTTCGTCGCGCGCGCCGGCTCTTCCCCGCGCTCCTCGCGCTCCTGCCCGTCGTCGCCGTCTACGCGGACCGCCTGGCCAAGCCCGAGGAGCTCGACCGGATCCGCAAGGATGGGCTCGCCACGCTGGCCTACGTGGCGAACTGGCGCGCGATCTTCTCCGGGCGGAGCTACTGGGACATGTTCCAGGTGCCCTCGCCGCTCGAGCATACGTGGAGCCTCGCGATCGAGGAGCAATTTTACGTCGTGTGGCCGCTCCTCGCGTTCGGCGTCCTGTATCTTTCGCGTGGCTCGCGGCGCGTGATGCTGGCCGTCTCGCTGGCGCTCGCCGTGGCGTCGGGCGCGGCGATGGTTTGGCTGGGCAACCACGCGAGCACGACGCGGGCGTACATGGGCACGGACACGCGAGGCGTGGCGATCCTGCTCGGCGCCGCGCTCGCGTGCGTGATGGCCGATCGAGGCACGTTCAAAAACGACAAAGCTGTGCGGGCGCTCGATGCGCTCGGGGTGGTCGCGGCGCTTTTCCTCGGGCTCGCCTGGCTCAGGCTCGACGGGCAAAACCCGCTGCTCTACCGGGGCGGATTCTTCGCGACCGAGCTTTGCGTGCTGGTGCTGATCGTTTGCGCGGCGCACGGCGAACGGAGCTTCGTGGCGCGCACCCTCGCGTTCCGTCCGATCGCCTGGATGGGGCTCATCAGTTACGGCCTCTACCTCTGGCACTGGCCGATCTTCGTGGTGCTGCGGCCGGAGCGGATTGGTTTGTCGGGGCTCGGTCTGTCGGCGCTGCGGTTCGTGGCGACGTTCGGGATCGCGCTCGTGTCGTACCATTTCCTGGAGCAACCGATCCGCAAGCGCGGGGCGCCGCTCGGCCGGCCTGCGCTTTTGCTTTCGTCGTCCGTCGGGCTCTGCATCGGCGCGCTCGTGGTCGGGACGCAGCACCGGGCGGTGATGCGCATCGGGCTGCAATCGCTCCCGTGGCCGCAAAGCGTGCCCGAGGGTACGGTGAAAATCTTGATCATCGGTGATTCCGTGGCGCAAGCGCTCGGCGAGCGGCTGAAAGCGGTGTAGTCGGGCACGGGGACGTTCGTGGCCGAACGAGGCACGCCCGATTGCAGCATCATGGAGGGCACGCTGCCGACACATTCCTTGACGAACGTGCCGCACGACGGAGGGGACTGCGACGCGCGCTGGGCGAGCGACGCGGACGAATTGCACCCGGACGTGACGCTCGTGGTGCTCGGCGGTGGTTATTTCGCGCCGGTGCAGATCGAGGGCCGCTGGCAGCGGGTATGCGAGCCGGCGTGGGACGCGGCGTATGGCGAGGAGCTCGCCGGCAAGCTGAAGATGCTCGCGGACAGGGGCGACCGGGTCTACGTCACACGCGTGCCGTATCCGGTGGGCGGCTGGCAGAAGCCGGCGCTGAACGCGCAGGTCGATTGCTTCAACACGATGATCGACAAGGTGGCAGCGCGCGACAAACGGATCCGCGTGCTCGACCTCGCGGGGCGCCTCTGCCCCGGCGGGCAATGCACGATCGAGAGTGAGGGCGCGCCGATCCGGCCGGATGGCATGCATTTCGGTGGCCCGGGAGCGAAGGAGATCGCGCGATGGGTGATCGAGCAGGTCAAGTAGGCGCGAATTCAGGCGCTCATCGCTGAGCGTGGAAGGCGCGGAGGAGCTCGGCCTCGCGCTCGGGCGTGATGCCCGCGCGACGTTTTGCCTGGCGCTCCGGGGGCAAGGTCGCAAACCAGGTGAGCGTATCGGCCACGGTCACGTCGAACGGGCGATGAGCGAGGCCCGCCTTGCGCGCCTTGTCGCCATTCACGAGGTGAACGCCCTTCGTCTCGCCCTCGGGCGGCGCCCAGATCGGCAGATCGATCGGCTCCGCGGACGGTTCCTTCTCCTTGGATTTCAGGAACGAGGCCGGGACCCAGGTATAACGCACGTCGCTCTTCGGCGAGGCTTTTTTGCTCGCCTCGAGCACGCCGGCCATGGTGAGCGGCGCGCCGGGGCCGACCGCATTGAAGACGCCCGTCGTGCCATCCGCGACGAGCTTCACCAGCCATTCGGCGAGATCACGGACGTCGATGACCTGCATGGGATCGTTCGGCGTGCCAGGGACGAGCATCTCGCCGCCGCGCGCGACGCGCAGGGGCCAGTACGTGAATCGATCGCTACCGTCCATGGGGCCGACGATGTACCCGGGCCGCACATTGGCGACGCGACCGGGCATGGCCTTCTCGGCGGCCTGCTCGCAGAGCGCCTTCAAAGGACCGTAATTCTCGAACTCCTTGCCCATCGTCTCGACGGTGGGATCCGAGATCGTCCCGACGACGCCGCTCTCGTCCATGTTGGAAATGGAGTTGTCCTTGTAGACCGAGATGCTCGAGATGAAAACGTATTGCTTCACGTTCTTCGCGAGCAGCTCGGACGAGGCGCGCACGATGCGCGGGACGTACCCCGACGTATCGATGACCGCGTCGAAAGTCCGGCCAAAGAGCGCCTTCAGGCCCTCGTCCTTCGCGGGATCGCGGTTGCCGCGGAGCTTCTCGATGTCGGGGAAAAGCTCGGGGCGGGTCTTTCCGCGGTTGAAGAGCGTGATGGTGAATCCGCGCGCCCGCGCCGCGTCGACGACGGCGGGCCCGACGAACCCTGTGCCGCCGAGGATGAGCAGGCTCTTTTTCGGGTTCGTCGGGTTCGTCGGGTTCGTCGGGGGCGCGGGGGGAGCGCTCGCGCCCGTGTTCGCCGCGGCAGGATCGCCGGGAGGCGGCGGGGACGAGGACGCGCAACCGAGGGTCGTGGATGCGGCCGCGGCAAGCGAGCCGAGGAGAAAGGAGCGACGTTGGATCATGGCAAAGGGGTGGACGGCGGGCCCGTACGGTTGTGAACGACGATCGACGCGGGCCGGCTCAACCGTCCGTGTTGATCCGCCGGGCGAGCGTCTTCAGGACCTCGTCGGCCTTGTCGTTGTCGATCTGGCAGGTGCCGGCCGCCTCGTGACCGCCGCCGCCGTATTCGAGCATGAGCGCGCCGACGTTGGTCTTCGAGCCCCGATCGAGGATCGATTTGCCCGTGGCGAATACCGTATTTTGCTTCTTGAGGCCCCACATCACGTGGATCGAGATGTTGCACTCCGGGTGGAGGGCATAAATCATGAAACGGTTTCCCGCCCAGATCGTCTCCTCGTTCCGCAGATCGAGCACGACGAGGTTTCCGTGCACCGTCGAGCAACGCCGGATCTGGTCCTTGAACCGCTCTTCGTGCTCGGTATACATGTCGACACGCTCCTTCACGTCGGGCATCTCCAGGATCTCCTCGACGGAATGCTGGAGACACGCGTCGATGAGGCGCATCATGAGATCGTAGTTCGAGATGCGAAACTGCCGAAAACGGCCGAGGCCCGTGCGCGCGTCCATGAGGTAATTCAGGAGGACCCAGCCTTTCGGCGAGAGGATCTCTTCCTTGGAGAACTGCGCGGCGTCGGCCTTGTCGACGGCCTCCATCATGTCGTCGGGGATATCGGCGAACTTCTCCTTGCCGCCATAATATCGCCACACGACGCGCGCGGCGGAGGGGGCGTGCGGGTCGATGATGTGGTTTTCGTGCTTGCCGACCCTCTGCATCTCGCTCGCGTGATGATCGAAGGCGAGGTGCACGCCTTCGACGTAGGGGAGGTTCGTGGTGATGTCTCGCAGGGTGACGGGGACCTTGCCGTCTTGCATGTCCTTCGGGTGGACGAACTTGATTTCGTCGAGGATTCCGAGCTTCTTCAAGAGGACGGCGCACACGAGGCCGTCGAAGTCGCTCCGCGTCACCAACCGGTACGTTTCAGCCATGATTCTTGCCTCCGAGCCGCTTCTGCCGCGCAGGATAGCCGAGCCCGCTCGCGCGGGGAAGCCCCCGCGAAGAACGAGCCGTCTCGCGAAGGGCACGCTTGACGCGAACGCGGGGCCTGAGTACCGCCAGGATATCGTGCACGCCGAAGACCCGATCTACCTCGACTACAACGCGTCGACCCCGCTCCTGCCCGAGGTCGTCGAGGCCATGTTGCCCTGGCTGCGGGGCGGATTCGGCAATCCCTCCAGCGGGCACGTGTACGGGCGGCGCGCGAAGGCCGCGGTGGAGCAGGCGCGGGCCGAGGTCGCGGCGCTGATTGGTTGCGCGCCGGAAGAGATCGTCTTCACGTCGGGCGGGACCGAGGCGAACAACCTGGCGATCCGAGGCGTGTCCGAGGCGCTGCCCGACCGGACGCAGCTGATCACGTCGTCGATCGAGCACCCGGCGACGGCAAAACTCTGCGGTTGGCTCGCGCGGCGAGGGCATCGGGTCGATGTGGTCGGGGTCGACGCCGAGGGGCGGGTGCGCGCGGAGGAGGTCGCCGACAAACTCGGCGACGAGACGGGCGTGATCACGGTGATGCACGCGAACAACGAGACGGGCGTGATCCAGCCGATCGAGGAGATCACGCGCGCGGCGTGGCGGGCGGGCGCGGTCGTGCATACGGACGCGGCGCAATCGGTGGGCAAGGTGCCGGTCGACGTGGCGGAGCTCGGGGTGGATCTCCTGTCGATCGCGGGGCACAAGCTTTACGCGCCGAAGGGGGTGGGGGCGCTCTTCATCCGAAAAGACATGCCGATCGCGCCGTTCATGCTGGGCGCGGGGCACGAGCGCGGGATCCGGCCCGGGACGGAGAACGTGCCGTCGATCGTGGGGCTCGGCGTGGCGGCGGTGGCGGCGCGGCGAGACCTCGAGGCCGAGAGTGCGCGGGTGCGGGTTTTACGCGACAAGCTGTTTGCCCTGCTCGCGAAACGCGTGCCGGGGCTCGCGCGGAATGGCCATGCCGAGAAACGTTTGCCCAATACGCTAAACGTGCGTTTCCCGCGCGTGAGCGGCACGGCGTTGCTTTCGCGGGCGGAGGACGTGGCGGCGTCGACGGGATCGGCTTGCCATGATGGGCACGAGGCGGCGTCGAGCGTCCTCCTGGCCATGGGCGTGAAGCCGGAGGAGGCGCTCGGTTCGGTGCGATTGACGCTCGGGCGGGGGACGACGGAGGCGGAGATCGTCCGGGCGGCCGAGGCGCTCGCGGGGGCGTGGGAGAAGCTCGTGGGGGAACGTTCCTAGCGCGGAGCGAGCGCGTCTGCGCATTACGCACAGGCCCCCAGCGCACAGATCCGTCCTCGGTGGATCACAAGCGTTGCGCGATGCGGCATGCCCTGTCACGCTGGGACGATGCAGCAACCGAGCCGAACCGCGCGGATGGTGGCAGCCCTCCGGGCCCGCGCGACCGAGCAAACCGCGCCGCTTTGTGACGATCCGTTCGCGCGCGTGCTCGCCGGGCCGGGTGGGTTCGAGGATGCAGCGCGTTACGAGCTTGGCTTCCCGCACATCGAGCTCTTCGTGGCGCTTCGGACGGCGCTCTTCGACCAGGAGACGCGGCGCTGGCTGTCGCGGGGGTTCACGCAGGTGGTGCTGCTCGGCGCCGGGCTCGATACCCGCGCGGCGCGCTTTGGGCAGAGGGGCGTGCGTTTCTTCGAGGTGGATCACCCGAAGACGCAGGCGGACAAGCTCGCGCGGCTCGCGGCATTGCCAGGATATCCGTTCGAGAATGCGGCGTACGTCCCTTGCGATTTCGCGGAGAACGATTTCGTCGAGCGACTCGATTCGAGCGGCTTCCGGGCGGACATCCCCTCGCTCCTGATCTGGGAAGGCGTGACGTATTACCTGGAAGAACCCGCGGTCCGCGCGACGCTCCGGCGCATCGCCGAAAAACTCCACCCGGGCTCGGTCCTCCTCTTCGACCACGTGGGCAAACGGATGGGCCGTGGGGACGTGCGCGAGCCGTCGTCGATCGCAGCACGCGAGGGCGTCGCCGAGATGGGCGAGCCGGTGATCTTCGGGATCGATCACGCGTTGCCGCTTCTCTTCGAGGAGGGCTTCCGCCGCGCGCGAACGGCGACGTTCGACGAGATCGCGCTGAACCTGACGGGGACGTACGATCGGGCGCGCACGTTCCGGTTCGAGCACGCGGTCCTGGCGAGCGTGGGCGCGGACGTGTCGACGTAGGCGCGAGACAACC
>JANMGF010000117.1:0-1746 GCA_031374535.1 Polyangium sp. (in: bacteria) | reverse complement strand
CAAACGTCGCTCGGACGTCATGTTCGGGCCTCCGGGAGCCATTGACCGGCCACGCAGCGCGGGCGAGGAGTGCGGGCAAGCGAGCCCGGGGGCCCCTGCACAAGCGAGCGGAGCTCGCGCGGAAGGGTACGGGCGACCTTGCCGCACGAGTCGCTGTGCTACCTTGCGGCGGGAGGGCGATGGCGGAAGTTGGGTTCGCGTCTGCCGTCGTAATGCGGCTACGCGCTGCCCACCTCCGGGTCCGGTGTTGCTCTCCGTCTCCGTGTGTGAATTCGGGCCGCTGGCGTCTCCCCGCTCATCACGCTTCCATCCGCAGTCTTTGGTGAGCCTACGCGGCTCGCTGCACGTTGAGGTCCGACCAGAGGGGGCGCTGCAATCTTCGCCACGCACTCAGGTGTCACCCTCCGTTTGGGAGGAGGACGGTGCAATGACGCCACGCAGTCGCCCGGACTGGAGGTCGGGGAGACGCCGTCGAGCTCCGAGGAGCGCGTCCGGAATCGGAGAGAGACGAGGTTCACGCGGCGCTCGTGTCGCCCGAGGCCGCGGCCAGGTAGTTCGGGTCGTAGGCCTCGCCCGTGACCCAGATGCGGTGCAGCAGCACGGCGAGCCGGCGAGCCACGGCGACGACCGCCTTTCGCTTCGCCGCCTTGCCCCCACGCGCGGCGAGGCGCTGCCCGATGCGGCGCAGGTCACACTCCTTCCCGTGGGGACCAAGGATGTACTGCGCGCATTGCACCAGGAGCTTGCGGAGGAGGGTGTCCCCCGAGCGGGTGATCGGGAGCTCCTTCTTCACATCGCCCGAGTCGTCGAGGCGCGGGCGGAGCCCCAAGTAGCTCCCAACGGCGCGGCTGTTGGGGAAGCGTCCGGGTTCCTCGATGATCAGCACAAAGGTGAGCGCGGTGATCGGCCCCACGCCGTGGACCTTCAAGAGCGCGGCGGTCTCGGGGTACACGTCACGGCAAAGCTCGGCGATGACGCGATCGTAGTGTTGAACGCGTCGTGTGAGGTCCCCGCAGAGGTCCATCAGGGGGAGGAGGCCCGGCTCCAGGATCTCCGGAAGCTCCGGAGTACGCGTATGGAAGCGGTCGCTGTCGCCGCGCGACATCGAGCCGCCCGCGGCCTTGACCTGCCCGCGCACGCTGTTGATCAGGCGCGTGCGCCCCGTGACCACCACGTCGCGGGCACGGATGATGGCGAGCGCGGCCTGGGTGTCGGCTCGCCGATGCTGGACTGGAGCGAGGAGCTCGGGATCGACGCGCGCGAGGCGCGCGAGCTTCTCCGCGTCGATGCGGTCGTTCTTCTTGTTGGTCTTGTGGATCAGCGCGATCTGGCGCGCGTTCCCGACGATCACCTCGAGCTCGAGCGAGTCCAACAGCCGCGACAGCCAAGGGGAGTGGCGACCCACCTCGAGCGCGACCCGGGCTCCCGCGAAGCGCTTGAACCATGCCCGCACTCCACGTTCCGTGGTGGGGATCTGGTCTCGAAGCACGACCGTCCCGCTGTCGTCCAGCACGACCACGTGGCTGTACCGATCCGCCACGTCCATCCCGATGGTCACCTTCGGCGCGTTGCTCATGGCTCCCCCCGTCTCGTTGACGCTCTATGGGTAGAACCCGCCTCCTCATTTCAATCTTCGCCGGGCAGGCCATGTCCCGGGGCGCAGGCACAAACGTCCGAACTACAAGAGTGTTCGCGCGCCCCGGGCCGGACCGGCGTCTTCGCCGGGCCGAGCCGATTATCGGCCAG
>JANMGF010000116.1:0-1491 GCA_031374535.1 Polyangium sp. (in: bacteria) | reverse complement strand
CCTACCCGCAGGCGCTGCTGGAGCAGGAGGCCTGGGGGACGAAGCCGTCGCTCTTCGAGTACTGGGGGCACGAGGCCTCCCTGATGCCGCTCGCGCTTCAACCTTTGCTGCGCTGGCGTATGGAACGCGCGAAGGCGGGAGAGCTCTGGGGCGGGCTGGCTCGTTTCGGGAGCGAGAAGCGCGATTACATCAAGAAGGTCCTCGCCGAGATTGAAAAGCGTGGTCCGGTCACGGGCGGCGACTTTGCCACCGGCCCCCGGGGTCCGTCCGGCTGGTGGTCCTGGTCCGACGGCAAGCGGGCGCTGGAATGGTTGTTCTGGGCCGGATACGTCATGACGGCCACGCGGCGCGGCTTCGAGCGGGTCTATGATCTGACCGAGCGGGTGCTGCCTGCCGCCATTCTTCAAAAGCCCACGCCATCGGAGGCCGACGCCCAGCGTGAGCTCGTCCGTATTGCGGCCCGTGCCATGGGCGTCGCGAGCGAGGCCGACCTGCGCGACTATTTCCGCTTGCCGCTCGCGGGGGCTCGCGCCCGGGTGCGAGAGCTCGTCGAGGCCGGCGAGCTTTTGCCGGTGAAGGTCGAGGGCTTCCCCAAGCCGGGTTACCTGCATCCCGAGGCGCAGACGCCGCGTCGGATGGCCGCCCGAGCCCTGCTTTCGCCGTTCGACAATCTGATCTGGTTTCGCGACCGCACCGAGCGGCTCTTCGGGGTGAAGGTCCGCCTCGAAATCTATACCCCGGCGCATGCGCGCACCCACGGCTACTATGTCTTGCCCTTCCTCGAAGGCGACACCATGACCGCCCGGGTGGACTTGAAGGCCGACCGCAAGGCGAGGGTGCTGCGGGTGCAGGCCTCGCACGCCGAGCCGAGCGCGGGACCCGACACACCGGACGCGCTGGCTGCGGAGCTTTCCCGCATGGCCAGCTGGCTCGAACTGGAACGGGTCGTGGTCGCAGGCCGAGGCGACCTTGCCGGAGCGCTGGAGGCCGCCCTGGCGCGCTAGATTTCATCCCTCCACTGCTGCGGGCCCTGCACGCCGCGTCATCAGCCCGGGGAAACCAGCCCGATAGAATTCTGGGAGCGGGCAGCGGATCTCGCACATGTCTCTTGCGGTGGATCCTCGATGGAGCCTACGATGGACGTTCCCTTTGTTCGCCGGACGGATCGACCGGCGAGGAGAAGACGCCGCATCATGAGACGTAGCCGCTTTTTCGCCGTCCTCGGGGCCATGGTCTTTGCTGCAGCGCCCGGCTGCGGGGGTGGGGGGGGTGAGACCGCGTCGAGCGGGACGAGCGGAAGCAGCGCGGGGGGCGCGGGCGGGATCGGCGGCCAGGGCGGCGGCGGCATGGGCGGGAGCGGCGGCCAGGGCGGCGGTGGCACAGGCGGAATGGGCGGCCAGGGCGGGAGCGGCGGCGGTCAGGGAGGCGCCGGTGGAATGGGCGCCGGCGGATTGGGCACCGGTGGAATGGGCGCCGGTGGAATGGGCGCCG
>JANMGF010000112.1:0-5784 GCA_031374535.1 Polyangium sp. (in: bacteria) | reverse complement strand
CGCGCGTCGGCCGCGGATCGAGGGCTCGCCGTGGGTCAGGTGTCCGAGGTGGCGAGCGGGGATCCTCCGCACGCGCCGAACGGCGGCCCTGCGCAGGCCTTTTCCGTGGCGGAGCTGCTCCGCGCCATGAAGGGCGATCCGGGCTGAAGAATCACGCGCCCGGCGACCCGACGGCGAAAGCCTTCCGGTAGAGCGCCTCCCAGCGGTCGACGCATCTCTCCCAGTCCGCATACTCCTCGGCCCAGGCCTTGCCGCGATCGGTGAGCCACCCGCAAAGCTCGGGATTTTCCGCGAGACGATCGAGGGCCTGGACGAGCGCGTCGTGATCGCCGGGCGGCACGAGCAAGGCCCGATCCTCATGCGCGAGCACGCCCGCGTAGTCCGGCAGATCCGTCGCCACGATGGGCACGCCGAGCGACATGAGCTCGCAAAACGTGCTCGGCACGCCGTCGGCTTCGAGCGCGGAGACCGCGGCGTCCGCCATCGCGTAGACCGCGGGCAGATCCTCGTACGAGCAGGGTGGCGCGAAACGCACGCCGGCCGCCACGCCAAGCTCCTCGGCGAGCGCGCGGAGACGCGCCTCGTGCACGGCGTCGTCCTCGCGACCGTGGAGCTTGATCACCATCACGCCGCTCCTCGACCACACGCTCGCCGCGAAGGCCCGCAGGATGCGGTCGACGTGGTAGTGCGGTTTGTTCTGGCGCGGGCTCAAGAGCACCCGTGCGCCGGGCGTGATGCCGAGCCTCTCGCGCATGGCGCGCGCGCCGGCCGCCGCCTTCGCCGGATCGAAGAGCGCGCGGTCGACGCCCCAGAACACGAGCTCGAAGGGCGCGGTGGATGTTCCTGCCCGCGCGCGCGCTTTCCGCAGGAGCGCGCCTGAATCGGCCGTCACGGCCGCGGCGTGGGCGAGCACGTGGTCGATGGCGCGTATCACGTGTTTTGGCTTGGGAAAAACGTCGTCGTTGAGATCGGTGCCCCAGGCCGTGGCGACGCACGGCAGGACGCCGATCCAGAGCGCGTGCCAGTGCTTGAGCGAGTTCAGGTGCACCACGCTCGCCCCGAGCTTGCGTACGCGCAGGCGCACGAAGAGGCGCCGCAGGACCCTCGGCAGGCGCGGATGGCTGGACATCTCGGTGCAGAGGCCGGGGTGGTCTTCGCGCACGCGGGCGGCGATCTCGGGCGCGTCGCAGAGCACGACGTGGTGGCCACGTGAGGCGAGCGCGGACGCGAGGCGGGCCTGCTGGGTGGCAGTGGGATCGCCATGGAGCACGACGGTGAGAGCCATTTTCCTCGTTACTCGTGGGCTCGCGCTAGCACGCGTCTCTGCGGGCGACGAGCCGCGCCTCCGCCCTCGTCATGGCCCAGACGTCGTGCTACTTCGGGGGCCGATGCTTTCGCGCGCGTTGGGACGCGGGCGTTTCGAGGAGAAGGATCGTTGAAACGAAAGCTCGCGTTCGGTGAGGTCTCGCCCGATCTCGAGGGCAAGGTCGTCCTCGTGACCGGCGGTACGGGGTCGTTCGGTACCGCCATGGTGCGCCGGTTGCTCGCCGAGGGATCGCCGCGCAAGGTGATCGTCTTCAGCCGAGACGAGCAGAAGCACTACCAGATGCAGCAGTCGTTCGACGACGGGCGGCTGCGGTATTTCGTGGGCGACGTGCGCGACAAGGACCGCCTGCGCCGCGCGTTCGAGGGCGTGGACATCGTCTTCCACTCCGCGGCGATGAAGCACGTGCCGCTCGCCGAGTACAACCCCATCGAGGCGATCCGCACCAACATCAGCGGCGCCGAGAACGTCATCGACGCGGCGCTCGAGCGTGGCGTCGAGCGTGTCGTCGCGCTCTCGACGGACAAAGCCGTCAACCCCGTGAACCTCTACGGCGCGACGAAGCTCTGCATGGAGAAGCTCTTCGTCGCCGCCAACAGCTACCGCGGCGCCACGCGGGGCACCTCGTTCGCCGTCGTCCGGTACGGCAACGTCGTCGGGAGCAAGGGCTCCGTCGTGCCGCTCTTCCTTTCGCAGCGCGAGAAGGGCGAGATCACGATCACCGATCCACGCATGACGCGGTTCTGGATCACCATGGATCAGGCGCTCGATCTTTGCCTGCATGCCGCCGCCGTCGGCAAGGGTGGCGAGGTGTTCGTCCCGCAGATCCCGGCGACCGATCTCGCGACGCTCGTCGCGGCGCTCGCGCCCGAGTGCCGCCAGCGCATCGTGGGCATCCGGCCCGGCGAGAAGCTCCACGAGGCGCTCATCACGGCCGACGAGGCGCGCCAGGTCGTCGACACGGGCAAGGTGTACGTGATCGAGCCGGCCTTCCAGTGGTGGAGCGGAGCGCATCACGAGGGGCGCCGCGTCGCCGAGGATTTTTGTTACACGAGCGCGAACGCGCCGGACCGGCCCGGGGTCGAGGCGCTTCGCGACATGCTCCGCGGCCTCGGGTATTTGCCCCCGTCGAGCTCCGCCTGAGGCGAGGCCATGGCCGCCGAGCTCGAAGCAGAGGCGGACAAAAAGGCCGCGCCGCCGCTCGGCTCGAGCGCCTCGCGCCTCTTCCGAAACGCGACGATCTACGGCCTCGGCCAGCTCGTCGTTTCGATCATCTCCTTCGCCTCCGACCCGCTCCTCTCGCACCTGCTCACGCGCGCTGACTTCGGCCTGATCGGGCTCACGCGCACCACGACGAACCTCCTCGGCAGCGGCTACCGGCTCGGCCTCGACGGCGCGGTCAACCGCATGTACTTCGACGTCGAGCGCGATCCCGCGGCGCAGCGGCGCGCGCTCGGCACCGTCAACACCTTCCTCCTCGGCTGGGCGCTCCTGCTCACGGTGGCGCAGGAGATCTTCGGCCCCGCCGCGTACGCCCGCCTCTTCACGGACGTGCCGTACGCGCCGTACGGACGCTTCGTCGCTTACGCGCTCCTCTGCAACACGCTCATCGCCGTCGCGCAGACGGTCTGGGGGGCGCAGGAGCGCGCCAAGAAGCTCGTCGGCGTGCGTATCGCGAGCGCGCTCCTGACGAACGTGATCATGTTCGGGCTGCTCGCCTTCGCGCACCTCGGCGTCTTGTCGGTCTTCATCGCGCAGGTCGTGGGCCCGACGATCCTGCTCTGGGTCCATCTCCGCTTCGCGTACCGCTCGTTCGGCTTCGCCTTCGACGTCGGGGTGCTGCGGCGCGCGCTCGCGTTCGGCCTCCCGATGGTCGTCCACATGTCGAGCCACTGGGCCCTCGAGGCGGCCGATCGGCTGCTCGTCGAGAAGTACCTCGGCCGCGACGCGGTGGGTCTTTATACGGTGGCCTACGGATCGACGACGACGCTCTTCATGATCAACGCCTCGGTCAACGGCGCGTACGTGCCGCAGTTCATGCGGGCGCACGACAAGCCGGGCGAAGCGGGGTTCGTCGGCCGAGCGATCACGCTTTTCCTGCTCACGGTGTCGGCGGCGACGCTCGGCTTCGTGATCTTCGCGCCCACGATCGTGCGGACGCTCTATTCCACGCGCTTCACGGAGGCGGCGCCGCTCACGATGATCCTCTCGCTCGACGCGCCGCTGCACGCCGTCTACCTCGTGCACGTGAACGCGCTCTTTCAGGCCTCGCGGACGCGTATCATCCCGGTCCTGACGCTCGTCGCGGGCCTCGCGAACATCGGCATGAACGTGTGGGCGCTCCCGCGGATGGGGATCGCGGGCGCGGCGTGGGCGACGCTCGCGAGTTACGGGATCCTGGCGCTGCTTTTCTGGGTGGGGGCCCTTCGCACGCGTCTTCCCTACGAGACGGGGCGGCTCGCGCGGCTCTTCGGCGTCGGGTCGATCGTGGCCGTCGCGGCATTCGTGGTCGACGGTAGGTTTCCCCTCGCCGCGGAGCTCGGCCTCAAGCTCGGCCTCGCTCTCATGGCCCCGATCCTGCTGATTGGCACGGGGTTCTTGACGAACGAAGAGCGGACGTGGATAGCGGAGAAGCGCGGCGCGCTCGCCGCGAGGTGGCGGTCATGACTTCGTTTCTTCCGTACGGCAGGCAGTGGATCGACGAGGACGACATCGCGGCGGTCGTGGGTGTCCTTCGAAGCGCGTGGCTCACGCAGGGCCCCGCGGTGGAGGCCTTCGAGGTCGGCCTCGCGAAGAGCGTATCAGCGCGGTATGCGGTGGCTTTCTCGAACGGCACGACGGCCTTGCATGCGGCCTGCGCGGCGCTGGGCCTCGGGCCCGGTGACGAGGTGATCACGACGCCGATCACCTTCACCGCGTCGGCGAACTGCGTGCGGTACGTGGGCGCGACGCCCGTGCTCGTCGAGGTCGAGGCGAAGGCCGCGACGATGGATCCGGCGCGCCTCGAAGCGGCGATTGGCCCGCATACGCGCGCGATCGTGCCGGTGCATTACGCGGGGCAGCCGGCCCTGATGGCCGAGATCGGCGCGATCGCCAAGCGCCACGGCCTCCGGGTCCTCGAGGATGCCGCGCACGCGCTCGGCGCCACGCAGGGTGGATCCCCCATCGGATCGTGCGTCTTTTCCGACATGGCGATGTTCTCGTTCCACCCGGTCAAACACGTGACGACGGGGGAGGGGGGCGCGATCACGACGAACGACGAAAAACTCCGCGACGCGCTCCGGCTCTTCCGGAGCCACGGAATCACGCGGGATCCGGCGCTCCTCCACGCGCCGTCCCCGGGGCCCTGGTACCAGGAGCAGATCCTCCTCGGTCACAACTTCCGGCTCTCCGACATCCAGGCGGCGCTCGGCCTCTCGCAGCTCGGCAAGCTGGGTCGTTTCGTCACGCGGAGGCGCGAGATCGCGGCGCGGTACGACGCGCTTTTCGCCCAGGCGCGGGGCCTCTCGCCGCTCGGCAGGCTGCCCGAGACCGAACATGCGTTCCATCTCTACGTCGTGCGGATCGACTTCGCCGGGCTCGGTCAATCTCGCGCCGAGGTGATGACGGCGCTGCGGGATCGAGGGATCGGCACGCAGGTCCATTACGTGCCCGTGCACCTGCACCCGTCGTACGCGGATCGTGGCTGGGGGCCGGGGAGTTTCCCCGTTTCGGAGGCGTTTTACGCCGAGGCCCTCTCCTTGCCGATGTTCCCGGCCATGGAGGACGCCGACGTGGATCGTGTCGCCGCGGCGCTCGTCGAGGTGCTTGGTGTCTGAACCACGCGTCGTCGCGATCGTGCAGGCCCGCATGGGTTCGAGCCGGCTGCCGGGCAAGGTGCTCGAACAGGCCGCGGGTCGACAGCTCCTCGATCATCTCGCGGAGCGGCTCGGCGCGGCGTCGTGTTTGTCCGCGAAGGTCCTCGCGACGACCCGGCGTCCTCTCGACGACGTGCTCGAACAGGAAGCCGCGCGGCTCGGTTTTGCGTGTTTCCGAGGCAGCGAAGACGACGTGCTCGAACGGTTCGTGCTGGCCGCGCGCGTGGCGGAAGCGGACGTCGTCGTTCGAATCACGGCCGATTGCCCGCTGCTCGATCCTGCCGAGGTGGATCGTGTCGTCGCGGCGTTCCTCGCGGCCGATCCTCCGCTCGACTACGCGGCGAACTTCGCGCCCGACGATCGGCGTATTCCGCTGGGTCTCTCGGTCGAGGTGTTTACCCGCGCGGCGCTCGAACGAGCCCACGCGGAGGGGCGGGCTGCGTATCACCGCGAGCACGTGACGCCCTACCTTTACGAGGAGAAGGGGCGCTTTCGCACGCGGGCGCTGCATCCGACCGAGGATCTCTCGTTTCTGCGCCTCACCGTCGACACCCCCGAGGATCTCGCCGTCGTGCGCGTGGTGCTCGATGCGCTCGAAGGGCA
>JANMGF010000073.1:0-6479 GCA_031374535.1 Polyangium sp. (in: bacteria) | reverse complement strand
GAGATTCGCGCCCGCCGCGTCCTCCTCGCCATTGGCCAGCGCGGCACCCCCCGCCGCCTCCCCCTCGACCTCGAGCCCGACGTCGAGGCCCGCGTCCACTACCACCTCGCCGACGCCCGGAGCTTCGAAGGGAAACGTGTCCTCGTCGTTGGCCTCGGCGACGTTGCCATGGAGATCGCCGTCGCCCTCGCCAGGCAGCCCGGCACCACCGTCACCGTCGTCCACCGCGGACCGACCTTCACCCGCGGCAAATCGAGGAACATCGACGAGGTCAAGCGGATGGCCGCCTCAGGCCGCCTCAGCCTGCGTTTCGACACCGAGATCGCAGCGCTCGACCCGTCCTCCGCCACGCTCCGCACCCGGGGAAGGGACGAGCACATCCCTTACGACGCCGTCTTCGTCCTCATCGGATCCATCCCCCCCTGGGACACGCTGAAGGCTTGTGGCGTCCGTGTCGCCGAGGAAGCGCAGGCCGGACCAGATCGTTCGCCCTCGATCTTCGTCCAAGGACCCACCGATTCCCCGTAAGCTCGTCCGCGCGAGCCCGTTCCTCGGAGAAGCCCATGAAATCGTCCCGCGTCGCCGTCCTCGCCTTCGCAGGCATGTTGCTCACGAGCCTATCCGTCTACTCGTTCACCCCGCCCGGCGGCGTCCCTCCCTCGTCCACGCCCACCATCGGCGCCGAGGTGGCAGAGGACGACACCACGCCCTCAAAAGACGACGACTCGACGAACCAGACCGAGCTCGCCCATTTCACCGCGGGTTCGACCGTCATGATCGAGGGTCGCATGGGTCACCCCAAGATCCTCCGCACCCCCCGCGGCGAGACGTTCCTCATGCTCGAAGCGCGCGCGAACGCGGGCGATCGCGGGACCGCCGCGCCCCAGGTGAACCTCTCCCTCGTCATCGACCGCTCCGGCTCCATGAAGGGCGGCCGCCTGCGGAATGCCGTGAACGCCGCCATCGGCGCCGTCGAGCGCCTCCACGATGGCGACATGGTCTCCGTCGTCACCTTCGACACGCGCACCGAGGTCGTCGTCCCCGCTGTCGTGATGGGACCCTCGACCCGCGGCTCGGTCGTCTCGTCGATCTCCGGCATCACGCTCGGCGGCGACACGTGTATCTCCTGCGGCATCGAGACCGCCATGGCCGAGATGAGCCGCGCCAGCGACGGCCGCTTGAGCCGCATGATCGTCCTCAGCGACGGCGACGCCAACCACGGCTTGAAGGACATCCCCGGCTTCCGTAGCCTCGCCCAGCGCGCCCGCGACCGCGCGATCGGCATCTCCACCGTGGGCGTCGACGTCGATTACAACGAAAAAATCCTCTCCGCGATCGCCATCGAATCGAACGGGAGGCATTACTTCGTGGAGAACGACGCCGCGCTCGCCCGCGTCTTCGAGGGCGAGGCCGAGGCCCTCACCCAGGCCGTCGCGAGCGGCGCCGAGGTCGACATCGATCTCGCCCCCGGCGTCGAGCTCGACCGCGTCTTCGACCGCGCCTTCCGCAGGAGCGGCAATCGCATCACCGTCCCGCTCGGGACCTTCAGCGGCGGCGACGTGAAGACCATCCTCGTCAAGCTCCGCCTCCCCTCGGATTCGAATGGCGAGCTCCCCGTCGCGAGCGTCGATATGCATTACAAGGACCTCGTGAAAAACGAGGACGGGCGCTGCGCCGGCAAGCTCGGCGTCGAGGTGGTCGACACGACCCCGAGCGAGCTCGACGCCGTCGTCGCCGGCCGCGTCAACCGCAGCGAGACCGCCGCGGCCCTCGAGGACGCCAACCGCCTCTTCCAGCAAGGCAAGGTCGCCGAGGCCCGCCAGCGCATCGAGAAACGCGAGGAAGCCCTGCGCGACGACGCCGCGAGGGCCAAGACCGCCGCCCCCGCCGCCCGCGCTGCCGGCGTCGCCGCGGACTTCGACAAGCAGCTCGCCGTCGTCCAGCAGGCCCAGGAAGGCTTCGCAACGCACCCGGTCGCCGCGGCGCCGTCCCCCAATTCTCCGTTCGCCTCGCCGCCCCCGCCGGCCCCCACGGAGTCGCGCCAGGGCCGCAAGACGGTTCGCTCCAATCAGGAAGCCGCCACCAACATGGGCTTCTGAAGCCTTACCTCTGGCCCTCGGCCTCTATCTCGGACTCGTTCGTCTCGCCAGGCTGACGCACCGAGGGCCGCACCCGCCCGGCAAGATCATCGAGCGCCGCCAGCGCGAACGTCGACGACAGCACCGCCGCACCCCGGCTGAAGGCGCGATCGTTCGTCTCCATCGCCACCCGCTTCTGCCGCAGCGTCGCCTCGGCCTCCCGTGCTTCCCGCGCCACCGCCGCGAGCGCCTTCTCCAGGAGCGGCAACTCCAGCTCGAGCTCCTCCGCGAACGCCTGCCGATCCAGCGAGAGCCCCCGCCGCCGCGCCGCGGGGAGCCGCACCGATTCATCCACCAGCGCGTCGAGCACCGATCGACCCACCGTCGCGAGCACCGACGGATCCGAGGGCACGGCCTCCGCGAGGTGCAGCCGCGGCAGCCCCGCGAGCCCACACGTCGTCTCACCGCCGCGCGTAGATCCACCAGGATGCGCCGCACCTTCTCCACCGCCTCGTCCCGCGCTTTGCGGGGCGCCGCGTCGTCGGCGAGCTCCCGCTCGTGGGCTGCGTCCGCCCGCACGAGCGCCTCGTTTTCCGTCGCGATGAGACGTCCCACGAGGCGCAAGAACAGCCCGACGTCCGGCATCTCCTCGTCGGGCCGCAGGTGCGGCGAGAGCAACTCGGCGACACGTGTCGCCACCTCGCTCGCGTGGGTGTGTGCTGCTGCGGCCACGGCGCGCGTGGACTTCTGCCGATCGGTGACGGCTTTGGATGCCATGCGGGGGGAGGACCTCCTCGAACGAGCCATTATCGCCCTCGAAGCCGCCTCCTGGCAACGATCGGCTTGACGCGCTCCGGAGTTTCGGGCTTTGCAGGGGTCGCTACCGTGTCCACGAGAGCCCCGTCCTCCCTCGGGCGTCGCCGTCGCCGCGCCTCCCCCGTGACGCCCCCCGACGGCGCCGCGCCCTCGCCCCCCAGGAAACCACGCGCGCGCCTCTCCCGCCGGCAACGCGCGGCCCTCTTCGCGTTCGCGGGCGCGAGCGGCACTGTACTCGTGGCCCTGCTTTTCCTCGTCTTCGGGTACGGCCACCTCGAGACCCCCGACGCGGGCGCCGCCGTGGAGATCGACTGGCCTTCGGGCCTCGACAGTGATCAGGCCGCGGCGCTGCTCGCCCGCAGTGGCCTTGTACGCAGCGAGAACGCGATGGCCATGTTCCTGCGCACGACGGGCGGAACGAAGAGCTTCGTCCCCGGCCCGCATCTCCTCGCGCAGGGCCTCGATCCCTGGGATCTCCGCCGCTTGCTCGAGCGCTCGCCGACGCGCCCGACGACGCGCGTCACGATCCCCGAGGGCTACCACCGGTTCGACATCGGCGTGCGCCTCGAGAAGCTCGGCGTCGCCGGCAAACATGCTTTCCTTCACGCGAGCGCCGACCCGCTCCTGCTCGACGAGCTGGGCATCGAACGCAAGGGCGCCCTTGGTATCGAGAGCGCGGAGGGATACCTTTTTCCTGCCACGTACGACTTTCCCCTCGACGCCGATCCCCGCGAGGTCGTTCGCCGCCTGGTCACGGAGGCCGATCGCCGCTGGGCGACGATTGCGGTGCAACACGCCGCGGGTTTTGCTTCCTTGCGTAACACCCTCGGGTATGGCCGCCGTGAGATCCTGATCCTCGCCTCGATCGTCGAGAAGGAGGCTGCCCAGCCGGACGAGCGGTCTCTCATCGCCAGCGTTTTTTTGAACCGCCTCCTCGATCCCACCTTCAAGCCGAAGCGCCTTCAATCCGACCCCACGGCCGCGTACGCTTGTATTGTAGAGCCCGACGCCGTCCCCGCCTGCGCGGGATTCAGCGGGAAGATCACCCCTGCCATCAACCGCGATTCGAAAAATCGATACAGCACCTACGTGAACGACGGATTGCCGCCCGGGCCCATCGCGAACCCCGGTTTGCCGTCCATCGAGGCCGTGCTCGCGCCCTCCGCCACGAAGTATCTGTATTTCGTCGCCAAGGGCGGAGGCCGGCACACCTTCAGCGAGGCGCTCGAGCAGCACAACGAGGCCGTTCGCAAGTTACGCGGCTCCGCCGAGAAATAGCCATGACCCCCTCCCATTCCAAGATGCATACGTTCTTCTGGAAAAACGCTTTGCTCGCCGGTTGTTTGGCCGCCGCGCCGGTCGTGGTTGCCTGCTCGGGAGCCACGGCCCCGGACGGCTCCGCGCCGGCGCCGACGACGACGGAAGCCTCCGCTCCGGCCTCCGCTCCCGCCTCCGCCTCCGCCTCCGCCTCCGCCTCCGCCTCCGCCTCCGCCTCCGCTTCCGCCTCCGCCTCCGCTTCCGCTCCCGCTTCCGCTCCCGCTCCCGCTCCCGATTCCGCTCCCGCTTCCGCCGCGCCCTCTGCTGCGCCCCCGGAAGAAGCGCCTTTGCCTTCTGTGAAGGTCAAGAACATCGGAATGCACATCGGCGGCGGACCCAACGACGACGTCAACAAGGCGCCCTTCAACCGCTCGGTCGAGCCCCATTTCGACGATCTGCGCCGCTGCTTCGCCAAGGTCGAGGACCAGAAAAAGGCCGGCGATTTCGGCGTCGACCTGCTCGTCGACGGCAAGGGCGGCAAAGCCAAGGTCTCGCACCCCCGCACCGCGCTCAAGGGCGAGGGGTTCGTCCCGTGCGTCGTCGCCGTGTTCGAATCCATCGAGTTTTTGCGTCCCAAGAGCGGCACGAAAACGATGGTCAGTTATTCGATTCGTTTCACGCCCTGACCTCCCGCCCTCTCCCTTGCCTCAGGACGCCCCGTCCAGGGGGTGGCTTGATTCAGCCCGCCGGCCTCTCCGCCCGGGTGAGCGCCATCCGGATCGCCCACGTCGCGAGCACCGCATTCACCACGAAAAACCCGAGGAAGAGCCATCGCCCCGAAATCTGGGCGGCGCGCGCGTGCTCCGGGTAAAGGGCCACGAAATCAATCGCCGTGATGCGCAAAACCTCGCGCACGACCGTCGTCCCGAGGATCACGACGAACAGCCCCGCCGACGCGATCCCCAGCCATTTCCCCCGTCCCGTATTCGCCCGCGAAAGCCCGACGAACCCCACGCCTTCCACGACGACCCCGACCACCGCCGCGACGAACCACGGGAGCGCCATGGGCCCGGTCGCGTGTGCCCTCGCCTCGGGCCCCACGAGCATTGCATACCCGGCGGCACACGCGCCCGCCACGACGAGCCCCGCGATCCCGAGCTGCGCCACGCGCCGGAACGTCGAACCGTCCACGGAGGCTCCCGCGCGCTCCCGCCGATGAAGTTGCCAGCCGAGCAGCACCGAAAGCGTCGGCAATGCGCCGAGGGTCCAGAGCAGCATCCGCGGCAGGATCTCGGGGTTCTTGTAGATCATGGCCTTCGACGCATACATCGGAGCCCATGCCGCCTCGCTCCGCGCGAGCAGGTAATTCTCCGTCCACGAGAGCGCCGTGAACAGAAAACACGCGAGCGCTCCCATCGTCACGAGGAGCCGCACCCGCGGCCGCGCCTTCACGAACGCCGTCTTCTGCGCATAAAGCAGGTAAAACCCGACGATCAGCGCCGGCAGGATGAGCATCCAGCGGTGGAAGAGCAGGAGGTTCGCCGTGTAAAACGCCTTCTTGTAGAGGATCTGGATAAACAAGAGCGGCGCGATCCCGGCCGTGATCGCCGCCGAGAGCGCGAACGGGAGCCAGTCGCGCAAAAGCTCCGCGATCACGTCCGGGCCCTCTTTTTTTTCGCGGAAAAGCCGCACGAAAAGCACGCCCGTCCCCGCGAGCACGTAGTTCATGAACACCACGTGCGAGACGAGCGTGAGCACGAACGTCGCGAGGTAAAACGCGGTCGGCCCGGGAAAACCAAAAGGAAAGGGGGCGTCCATGGATTACTTCTTCCTGTCCGCGGCCGGGCGCGTCGTATACCCCGGGGCCGTGCCGGCCTCGTCGAGCCAGCGCCGGATCTGCGCCAGCGCGGCTTCGTCCTTCGAGACCTCGAAATCCTTCGGCCTCTCGGCGGCCTCCCATTCGATGTACCGCACGAGCGCCTCGAGCTCCTCCGGCGTCCCGGCGAAGGGCGGCATGAAAGGCTTCGTGAGCTGGAGCTTCGCCACGTTGAGCCGCGTCTGCTCCCCCGTCCACGAGCCTGCGAGGTGCACGAGCCCGTTCACGCCCCCCACCGTGTGGCAAACGCTGCATTGGAAACGATAGACCTTCGCCCCGAGGCGCACTTGATCGTTCGGGTACGCGGCGTCGTCGCGCAGCGGATAGGGATCGTGCGTGACCGATCCCTCCTGCCGCATCGTGACGATCTCCGCGGGCGTCATCGAGTTCGAGTAAAGCGTCTCCCGCACCGTGAAAGGCTTGCGTGCGCCCTCGCGGACGAACTCGCCGCC
>JANMGF010000067.1:0-2543 GCA_031374535.1 Polyangium sp. (in: bacteria) | reverse complement strand
GCCGCTGCCGGCACCGCCGCTTCCGTCGCGGACGCCCTGTCCGCGCGGGACAACGACGGCTCGGACGGCCCCCGCTCCGGCAGCGGGTCGAGCACGACCCCGCCACACGTCAGGGTGTTCCAGAGGAACAGGCCGATGCCGATCATCCACTCCTGGCCGGCGGGCTCATAGCTGAACGTCCGGTCGAGACCGAACTCTCGGTCTTCCTGCGCGAACCGCGCCTCGATGACGGCTCGCCCGAAGTAGAGGGCCGCGAGGTGCTCCGCGGGCCAGGCATCCGCGGAAAGGGTGGTGCCGAACAGTTCGAGTTGCCAGCCATCCTTCAAAACGCCGTGGGTCTTCTCGTCTCCCTCGACCCGCCGGATGCGCGTCACGACGACTCGAGCCACTGCTGTCCTGCAGGTTCCGGCTGCATTCCGGCTTGCGCGGAGTTGAAAGGTTCCCAGTTCCGCGGCCTCCCGTTGTGGGCCACTGCCGCTCGACGGGACGACCCGCCACGAGGCCTGTGCGAGGGCGGCACGGACCTCCGGCTCGTCGAGAAGTTCGTACCGGCTCAGGCGCGTCACCACGTCCAGCCCGGCTTCCACGCAGGCCCCGATCGCGCCGACGCACCCCAGCTCGCCGTCCGCGCGGACGATGATCCGCTCGTTCGCCGTGTGCTCCACGATCACGGAACGTGCGCGCCGAAGCATCGGGTCCAGGAGGTCGACCACGGAGCCCTTCTCCGTCTGAAGACGGCTCACCAGCCAGAGCCCCGCGCCGGCGTGGTGGATGGGCACGACCCGCACGCGGAGCTGGCCGCGCTTGTTGCTTGTGTAGCCGGGCACCCCAGGCGCCAGGCGCACCGGCTCCGGAAGGTCCTCCCCCGACGGCAGGCCCCTCTGCCGGAACGCCGTCACCGTCGGATCCAGGTCGATGACCTGCCAGGCGCGTCCATGAGTGTCCTTGTGGGTCACATGCGGACTCCGCAGGAGATTCCCGACTCCGGGGGCAGCCACCAGCAGATGGTCGACGAAGGACCGGACCGCCTCGCGATCCAGCTTGGAGAGTGCACGCGAGATGGCCGCCGGTGACGGGCACGCGCGAAGGCCGGCGACTGCCGCGACCACGCGCCGCAACCCCGTCGCATACGTCGTCGCGAAGGGGCGAATCCCGTGCTGCGCGCCCGCCAAGAGGTAGACGATCGCGAAGGCCATGAGCCCCGTCAGTCCGTGGCCTCCGCGTCGGGACAAGGCGAGCCACTTCTCGCATTGCTCGAAGAGGCCGTGGCGTCGAAGCGAGCCGAGAACGACGTTGCCGAGGTGGAGCGCCTCGGGCAGACGGCTGGGGTCAAGAGGCGAGGAGGTGACGGTAGACGACCGGCGGGGCATGAGGCATCCGTCGCCACCCAACCGGCCCCCGAACGCTAATTCGGGATTCTGGGGACAGGACACGCGGGGTTTGTCTGCGTAGTCCCTGGGTGACGATCTATTCTAACGTTACCGCCTACCGACGTCACCAGCATTCGCAAGAAGCAAGGCGGGTAAGTTCCGGATCCGCATCCCGTGGTCGGAGCGGCATCGAATGTCCGAGCAGGAGCGCCGCCGGCCCCGCGCGCCTCCCGGCCTCACGGGCAAACGCCCCTTTTTCTGGGGCATCCCCGCGCCCGGCCCCACCCCAGCGAACGCGCGCACGCCGAATCGGTCATTCGAACGGGCTACGACCACGGGATCCGCATCGCGACATTACGACGCTGCCACCTTGGAATATTCCGGGAACAGTGCCTTGAACGTCTTCCTGGACCGCGGGTCACGTACTTGTACCTGGAGAATGACCGAGTGTCTGTTCCGAGCCCGTCGCTCAGCCCAGGTCACACGACGATGTTGACGATCTTCGGGTCGCTCCGCCACGCACGGATGAAGGCTTCGCGGGTGAGAGGGCTCGAGACGGATCACGAACTCGACCGTGAGGCGGGCAATCGCCTCGCGCATACGTTTGCGGCTGGCGGCGGGTAGGAAGCTGGGGGCCTTCGGCGCGCGCGGGCCGGGTGAGACGAACGCCGGTGCTGTGAACTTGGGCAGTGGTGGCGGCGGGGGAAGCTGCTGGGCGGGCGTATCGCCTCGGCGGCGGTGCAGGAGTTCCTTGGCGCGCTGAGCGATGGGCGAGGCCACCCGCTGCGACAGGGTCTTGTTCTCCCTCGGCCGCACCGGGTTCGGCTTGCGCGACCCCCGGCACGTCGGCTGGAACGGACAGCTCGCGCAGTCGCTCGCGCGGGCGGACACGACCAGGAGGCCCTTCCCGGCGTCGGCTCGGAGATGGGCCCCGACGAGCGTCATGGGCTTTCCGCTGGCGCAGCGGATCGCCTGCGCGCCGTGGTCGAACCACCAGCCGGGAGCCATCTCCCGGGCCGAGAAGGCCGTCGTCGTCAGGCTCCAGAGCTCGCGCTCCTCGGCGGCGGTGAGGCCGGGCTGGGGGGGCTCCGCCGCAGCCGGGCTCGTCTGGATGCCGGGGGGCGCGGCGGCGGTGGCCGTCGCGGCCGGTGCCGCCGGTGCCGCCGGTGCCGC
>JANMGF010000054.1:0-1891 GCA_031374535.1 Polyangium sp. (in: bacteria) | reverse complement strand
CGAGCTTGGCCTGGATCCGCGCGAATTTACGCGCCTGCGCGGCCTCGAGGTCCTCCTCCGGGCTCTCGAAGACGCCCGTCGCGTATGCGAGGCGGCTATCGAGGACCATCTTGAAGATCTCGACCTCGTGCTGGTAATGCTCGGCCACCACGCGCCGCTCGTGCTCGCGCTGCGAAGCGGGGGAGCGCTCCATGGCCTCGCGTTCGGGTCGGGTGTGGGCGGCGGCGCCGATCATGACGCACCCCGCGCCGCCTGGGCGGAGACCTTTTCGGCGACGAGCGCGGCCACGTCGCCCACGGAGCGGATCCGCGTCTCTTCGGGCGTCGTGAAATCGGGCAACGTGATGTCGAACGCCTCTTCCAGCGCGACGTTGAGCTTGATGAGGCCGAGGGAATCGATGCCGAGGCGCGCCTCGTCGAGGTGCGTCTCGAGCGCCACCTGATCGACGGGGAGGCGCAGGGTCTCGGCAATGATACGCCGTACATCGGCGGCGATGGCGTCGGGGACGTCCGCGAGAGGGGTGGCCATGACAAGCTCCTTGGTCTGAAAGGTACGGCGGGGGGCGCCTGGCAAAGGGGAGGCCACGCCGCTTGTAGCGGAGCCCCCGCGAATCGCAGGGCAAAACAGACCCCGCGCGCCATCGATGCCCAGATTGCGCCGACCTTGCTCGCGCAGCATTGGCGCACCGGAATGGTCCAAGCGTAAACTTGCTGGGAGAACGGAAGGGGATTCGGACATCAGGTCGAGCTCGCCGCGCTCCTTCCAGGTCTCCGCAATGATTTTCGTCTCGGGCTCCGTCACCGCGTCCGGCGCCGGACGGGGAGCGCGCGGGCCACGGCTTGCGTGAGGGTCGCGCAGGGCTCGATCCCGCCGAGGTCGATCTCGCGCGCGGCGAAGGCGCGGGCCACTTCGGCTCGTAATCCGGAGAGCAGCACCCGCGCCCCCAGGAGCCGCGCGGCGTGGGCGGCTCGGCCGAGCGCATCGAGCGCCCCCGCGTCGACATTCGGCACCCCCGTGACGTCGAGGATCGCCGTATGGGCCCCGCGCGCCGCGATTCCCCCGAGCAATGCGCCGAGGAGCTCCTCGCCCCGCGCCTCGTTCATCGGACCCACGATGGGCACCATGATCACGTCCTCGGCAATGGGCAGGACCGGCGTGGAGAGCGCGGCCACGAGCTCGGCTTGAGCGCGGATCATCTCGGCCTGCACGGCGGCCTTCTGGCTCGCCGCCTCGGCGCGTTTTCGTGTGGTCAGGTCCGTGACCATGGTCATCCGCGCGGGCCGGCCCTCGAAGGTGACCGTGCGCCCGTGGAACTCCACCGGGAACTCCGTGCCGTCCTTGTGCAGCGCGAGCCCCTCGTAAGGCGTTTCGACGCCGGTGCGGATGTTGTGGCCCACGAGCTCGCGCGAGGAGGGCGCCACGAATTCGAGGGCGGGCCGCCCGAGGGCCTCGTGGACCTCGTACCCGAACATGACGCGGATCCTCGGGTTGATCTCCACGAGCACGCCGCGGTCGAAGACGGCGATCGTCTGGTCGGAGGAGTCGAAATAGCGGCGGAGGCGCCCGTTCTGATCCTCGACGTTCGCCGCGTGGCTCCGCAGCCCCTCGGCCTCGCCGTCCTCTTTGCCGTCCCCGCTCCCGCTTGCCGCCATCGTTTTTCCTCCTCTCCTTCTCTACGTATCATCCTCCTCTACGTATCATCCTCCGGGGCCGCTTCGGGCGTGAAAGCCATGGCTGCGCTGGAGCGAGAATCCGCTACGCTGGCGCCCCGTGAATAGCCCCATCCTCCAGGTCTTCGGCACGAAGAAGTGCCCGGATACGCGCAAGGCCGAGCGCTGGTTCAAGGAACGTGGAATGAAGGTGCAGAGCATCGACCTCTGCCAGAAGGGCC
>JANMGF010000034.1:0-2670 GCA_031374535.1 Polyangium sp. (in: bacteria) | reverse complement strand
CGGGCATGTACCAGGCAGGTATTCAGCCATACAATGCGGTCGCCGTCTGTCTCATCTGCGACAACTGCAAGGGCGACTGCGCGCAGCAAGCTGGCATGTGTCCTCCGTGACATGGGCTGCCCGCGCGTCTGAAGCACGTTCCCTAGGTAGGGAGATGTCGCCCTTTCGCGTGGAACCGCCCCGAAGTACGCTGTTCCGTTGCACTCATGACTGCGCGAAACGGCATCTTCGGGGCGGCGATCGTGGTTCTCCTGGCCTGCTCCCAGGGCGACGAGGCGGGGCGATTTTCCGGGGGAGTCGACGGCGCCGGCGGCATGATGGGGACCGGTGCGAGCGCCGGGAGCGGGGGCAACGGCGGCGAGGACAAGCCCGGGGACGCGGGGGCCGTCTGCGACGAGGTCGGCTCGTGTGGCGATTACAGCCGCGGCTGCACCGGTTGCGCGGTGAAGGGCCCGTGCGTCGCGGCGTACGAGGGCTGCTTCGGCGACAAAACCTGCGTCGAGTTCAACATGTGTATGGCCGACTGCAAGAGCGACGTCGGTTGCCAGAACGGATGCGCCATGGCGAACCCCCTCGGCGCCGAGCGGTACAACACCCTCGTGACCTGCATCGTCTGCCAGACCTGCCCGATTTCCTGCGCCGACATCGCCAGCCTTTGCCCCTGAAGCGGGCGCAAAGCTTCGTCCTTTCCTACACTTCCACTCTTTTGAAGGGGCCGGCTCGGGGGCCAACTGGGCGGCGCTTGGTCGTGTCGTGGGGCCCTCGGGAGCTCGGCGGGTCCGTGGTGACGGACGGGCCCTGAACGAAAGGCGAGCCAATCGGCTTCATGGCCCGCGCTTGTCGTGGTAACCCTTCGCCTCGCGGCGCAAGGTAAGGGCGCTCCACTGGGCATGGGTAAGAATCTCCTCGTCATCAACGTCGACATCCGCGAGACGCGAGTCGCCCTCATCGAAAACGGGATCATCGCCGAGCTGCACATCGAGCGCGATGCGCAGAAGGGGACCCTCGGTAATATTTACCTCGGAAGGGTCAGCCGCGTTCTCCCGGGCATGCAGGCCGCGTTCATCGACATCGGTCTCGAACGTGCGGCTTTCTTGCACGTCGAGGACCTGATCCGTCCGGACGATTTCGACGCGTATCTCGCAGGTCGACACCAACACACGACGCACGAAGAAGAGGACCGTCCTGCGCTGCCAGCGCTCGAAGTCCCCTCGATCGTCCTACCCGAAGAGACCACGCGCGGAGAGCGCGATGTCTCGATCTCGCTTCCCACCGCGCTCGACGTGATGGCGGAGCCGAGCGACGAGGAGGACGAGGAAGAGCCGTCCGCCGAGTCGAGTATGGCCTCGGAAGAAGGAACTTCCGACGAGGCCGCTTCCGAGGAGGCGCGCGCAGACGACGAAGCGGACGCAGCGGCGGATTCGGACGACGAAGGCGACGTCGCGACCGTCGAGGCATCCGGCGCGAGCGCGGAGGCCGAAGAGCAAGACGACACGGCGCAGGTCGAGGAAGGCGCGGGAGCGCCGGCGGCCGGAGCGAAGGTCGAGGGCGCGGCCGGCGAGATCGAAACCTCACCGACGGAGCCGCGTGGCGGACGTTCGCGGCGCGGCCGTGGGCAACGGGGTCGCGTGCGTCGGTCCGGACGAACCCGGGATCGTCTTCCCGAGGCCGCAGCGCTGCCAGTCGTGGTGCCGGTGAAAGAAGCGCCCAAGGAGGCCGCTCGCGAAGCATCGCGGGCGCCGAAGGAAGGGCGCAATCGCGACCGCGGCGAGAAGGGTCGCGGGGGTCGTGACGGCGGTCGCGGAGGACGCGGCGGCAGCGGTGGCGGCGGCGAACGTACGACGTCGAAGCGTACGAACGATCGTGGCCATCACGAGCCGATGCGTGTCTCGAAGACGACGCCGATCCGCGAGGTGATCCGCGAGGGCCAGGAGGTCCTCGTGCAGGTCTCGAAGGAGCCGATCGGGACGAAGGGCGCGCGCGTGACGAGCCACGTCTCGCTCCCGGGTCGTTACGTCGTGTACTTGCCGACGGTCGATCACGTCGGCATCTCCAAGCGCATCGGCTCCGAGAAGGAGCGCTCGCGGCTCCGCGAGGCGATCGAGTCGATGAAGCCGCCGCAGGGCGGGCTCATCGTGCGCACGGTGGCCGAGGGGCTGACGAAGAAGCAACTCAAGTCGGACGTGGGTTACCTCGTGCGGCTCTGGGGCGAGGTCGTGAAGAAACGCGAGAGCGTGGTGCGGGGGCCGGCGTGCCTCTACACCGAGCTCGATCTCGTGCTGAAGACGGCGCGCGATCTCTTCACGGACGACATCGAGAAGATCGTCATCGACAGCCGCGAGGAGTACGGCCGGCTGAAGCGCTTCATGGAGATGTTCATGCCGGAGCGCGTGGACGCCGTGGAGCTCTACGAGGGCGAGGAGCCGATCTTCGACGCGTACGGCATCGAGGACGAGATCCAGCGCGCCTTGTCGCGCAAGGTTCCGCTGCCGTCGGGGGGCCACCTGATCATCGATCAGGCCGAGGCGCTCACGGCGATCGACGTGAACACGGGAAAGTTCGTCGGCAAAGGATCGCGGGATCTCGAGGAGACAATCCTCACGACAAACCTCGAGGCCGTCGAGGAGATCGCCTACCAGTTACGGTTCCGTAACATCGGCGGTCTCATCA
>JANMGF010001199.1:0-3453 GCA_031374535.1 Polyangium sp. (in: bacteria) | reverse complement strand
GCCCGGCTACGATCTCGACGACGACGCGACGTACGACGTCTCGCCGATCGGCCCCACCGTACACGTCTTCCGTCCGAGCGTGCCCCCGGCCTCTTTGCGTGCAGAGGGGCGTGGAGAGAGCGGCCCGAGCGACCCGTCGGCCACGCCGTCGACGAACGTGGGTGAGATCGAGCAGCAGATCCGCGATCTCGAGGCGCGGCTCGACCTGATGATCGGGCAAGGCCGACCGGACAAGCCCGCGCCCCCCCCGCCGGCCGAAGTGAAAAACACGCCGAAGAGCGACGTGCCGGCCGCGCGTCCGGGCAGCGAGGTGCCAGCGCCGCGGGCTTCCACGCCGGAGTCGGCCACCGCGAGCGAGGTCCTCTCGCCTGCGTTCTACGCCAAGCAGTGGGGACGCGCGGGCCTGCGCAGCCGCTCCGAGGATGTCGACGAGTTCGGCCTCGATCCGACGTTCGAGGCGAAGCTCTTGCCCGTGCTCGACTTCCTCTCGAAGCGGTACTTCCGCGTGGAGGTCGAGGGCGCCGAGCACATCCCCTCGGAGGGCCGAGCCCTCGTCGTGGCGAACCACGCAGGCGGCCCCCTGCCCTACGACGGCGCGATGTTACGCGCGGCCGTGCGACGCGAGCACAGCGCGCACCGGGAGCTGCGCTGGCTCGCCGAGGACTTCGTCTACTACCTGCCCTTCGTGGGCACGTTCATGAACCGCCTCGGCGCGGTACGCGCGTGCCAGGAGAACGCGGAGCGGCTGCTCAACAAGGGCGCGCTCGTCGCGGTGTTCCCCGAAGGCGCGAAGGGGATCGGCAAGCTCTACCGCGACAGGTATCGCCTCCAGCGCTTCGGCCGCGGCGGCTTCATCCGCCTCTGCCTGCGCACGCGGACGCCTCTTGTGCCTTGTGCCATCGTGGGCGCCGAGGAGGCGAACCCGATGCTCTACCGCTTCGAGTACATGACGAAGACGCTGGGCATCCCGTACTTCCCGATCACGCCGACGTTCCCGGCGCTCGGGCCGCTGGGCCTCTTGCCGGCGCCGACGAAGTGGCGCATCCGCTTCGGCGAGCCCCTCACGTGGAGCAACTACGGGCCCGAGGCGGCCGACGACGAGATCCTCGTGGGCCGCCTGTCCGAACGCGTGCGCGCGTCGATCCAGAGCATGCTCGACCGGATGCTGGCCGATCGACGCTCGGTCTGGCTGGGTTGAGATGAGCCTACCAAAACGCGGGTCGAACGACGGCGTCCTGGTCCTCGACAAACCCAAGGGCCCCACGAGCCACGACGTCGTCGGGCGGCTCCGGCGCGCCCTCGGCATGCGGAGGATCGGCCACGCCGGCACGCTCGATCCGATGGCGTCGGGCGTGCTCGTGATGCTGCTCGGCGAGGCCACGAAGCTCGGCCCGTACCTGACGACGCAGGACAAACGGTACGACGCGCGCGTGGTGCTCGGGCGCGGGACCGACACGCTCGACGCGGAGGGGATGACCGCCGCCGAGGCGCCCCTCCCCGCGTGGCTCGAGGAGGAGATCACGCAGATCACGGGGGAAACAGGGCCTACGCCTACGCCGCGGATCGCGGCCGCGCTCGATCGGGAGCGCGCGCGGACAGAGCAAGCGCCGCCCGCGTTTTCGGCCATCAAGGTCGCCGGGGCGAAGAGCTACGACCGAGCGCGGCGTGGAGAGGTCGTCGAGCTTCCGCCGCGGCCGGTGTCGGTGCGATCGATCGAGCTCCGCGGCGCGGGGATCCTGGAGCCCGGCAAGCTCGCATTCCTCGACGTCTCGCTCGACGTGAGCAAGGGTTACTACGTGCGCTCCTTGGCACGGGATCTCGGCGAGGCGCTCTCGGTGCCCGCGCACCTCGGCGCGTTGCGGCGGACGCAAAGCGGGCCCTTTGGGCTCGAGGTCGCGCGTTCCCTCGACGCGACGCCCGAGGCCCTTCGCGCGGCCCTCGTGCCCCTCGCCTCGGCCGTTCGTCTGGGCCTGCCCACCGCCGTGCTCACGGCCGACGGCGCGGTGCGTGCATCCCAGGGCAAACGCCTGGGCGCGGCGGACTTTTCGGAAGCGCCGCCGCGCGAGGACGCCAAGATCCAGGAAACCAGCGCAGATGCTCCGGGCGAACCTTCCGAAGCCGAAGAGCCTGGAGCGAGCGCATGGCTTTCCCCGGAGGGCCGTCTGGTCGCCGTGGGGAGATGGCAACAGGATGGGTATGTGGTTCAACGCGGTTTCATCGATGTCGGTGAGGGCCGTGAGGTCGAGACGGAAAAGCACGTCGAGTCAGGTCGTCGCTTTCCGCCTTGACCGTCCGTAGCGACCAAGCGATCACGGCGGGTTGCGCCGTAGGAGCATGGTCCGCTACGATTCAGCGCGTAGGGGAGTCCGGTTTTGAGTCCAAACGACGTACCACTGGCGCTTTTGGCCGGAGCCATCGCGTCGGCGATCGTCGGGGCCCTGTTCGCCGGCGCGGACACGGCCCTGACGAGCCTCAGCGCCACCCGCTTGGGGGCGCTCATCGAGCAAGCGGAAGGCACGGAAAAGGCGGCGCTCGAGCGCATTCGAAGCGCCGACACCAAGCTCCGGTCCCGCTATCTGCTCGGCAGGGTCCTCAGCACGACCTTGTCGGCGATCTGCTCGCTGCTCTTCTTCAAGCCGCTGTACCCGCGCGCGTCGGCTTTCCTCGCGTTCGGCGTGACCGTGGTCCTCACGAGCACGCTCTACGAGGTGAGCACCACGCTCGGGCGCAAGCACGCCGACGACGTCGCGCCGATGGCCGCGCGATGGCTGCGGCCGCTCGAGATCGCGATGTTGCCGCTCGCCATCCCGCTCGGCTGGCTCGGCGCGGCGCTCTCGAACGCGGAGGGCAGCGAGCCGCCGGATCCGCACATCACCGAGGCGGAGGTGGAGATGCTGGTCGAGGAGGGCGCGCGGAGCGGTCTCTTCGGCGCCGAGCCTGCGGAGATGATCCGCAACGTGCTCGAGTTCCAGGACCGCACGGCGAAGGACGTGATGATCCCGCGCTCGCGCGTCGAGGCGATCGACGTCGCGATGCCGCTCGACAAGACGCTGCAGCTCGTCACGCAGAGCGGGCACTCGCGGTACCCGGTCTACCGCGAGGAGCTCGACAACGTGGTGGGCCTCCTCTACGCGAAGGACCTGTTCAAGGCGTTCGAAGAGGATCGGCTGAAGAAGAAGTCGCTTCGGGAGATCGTGCGCAGCCCGGCGAACTTCGTGGCCGAGTCGCAGCCGCTCTCCACGCTGCTGAAGGAGATGCGGGGCCGAAGGCAACATCTCGCGGTGGTGGTGGACGAGTTCGGCGGCGTGAGCGGGATCGTGACGCTCGAAGACGTGCTCGAGGAGATCGTCGGCGACATCCGCGACGAACACGACGCGGAGGAAGCGCCGCCGATCCAGGATCTCGGCGATGGACGGCTCATGGCGGATGCGGCCGTTTCCATCCGGGATCTCT
>JANMGF010001680.1:0-1822 GCA_031374535.1 Polyangium sp. (in: bacteria) | reverse complement strand
CGAGCCGGGCTCGTTCTGCGGAGGCCGCAGCGGCAGCCTTCGCATCCTCCTCCTGCTTGATACGGTCCTCCTCGAGGTTCATGAGCTCCTTGAGGGAGAACAGGACCGAGCTTTCCTTCTGTTCGGACATGCGTCGTGGCTCCTTCGAAAGCAGCGCGCTCGCCGTTCGCCCCGGGGGAGGACCGCCATGCTTCTGCAAGCACGGCACGCCTTTCCGAGGACACCCGCCAATGTGAGAGTACCGCGGCGCCTGTCGGTATCAACTCCCCAAGAGGCCTGTCAATTGGGCGGCGTCGATTCTTTTCTGGAGGCCCGCCCCGGCCCCGCGATTTCGTCCCGGAAGACGCGTGAAGTCCGTGGCGGAGGGCCCAAACTGGCGTTTTCCTGCTTGACGGCAAGGCCGTTTGTGGGATCAGCCGCGGCCCCCGATCGCCTGCGTCTTGGAATCCCGACGGACCTCCGCTAGGGTCCAAAACCCATGGCAAGGTTCGTCAAGGCGCACATCACGGGCAACGTCTGGAAGATCGAAGTGAAGGTCGGCGACAAGGTCGAAGAAGGGACCACCGTCGCGATCCTCGAGTCGATGAAGATGGAGATGCCCGTCGAGTCCGAGGAGGAGGGCGTCGTGAAGGCGATCCTCGTGACCGAGAATCAGGCAGTGAAAGAAGGGGAACCGCTCGTCGAGATCGAGTGATCCCGTCGAAGCTCACTCACGCCAGAAGAACTTCCAGGGGTTGTGCTTGAGGTCGCGCACGAGCTCCTGGAGGTCGTCGTAGAGCTGCTCGTCCATCACGAGCGCGCCCACGGTTCCTTTGCCGCGCCGCACGCTCGACGCGATCGCCTGCGCGTCCTGGGTGATCCCCTTCGTGTTGCGGGCGATCTCGGCGAGATCGCCGATCGCCTGTCGGATCTTCACCTGCTCGCCCTCGCCGCCCACGGTCTCGCTCACGCGCTTGACGTTCGCCAGCGTCGCCTTCGCGTCCGCGAGCAAGGGCGGCGCGTCCTTCGCGAGCGCGCCCGTCGTGCGATCCACGTTCTCGAGGATCCGATCGATCTGCGGGTTCTCGACGTACTTCTTCTTGGCCTCGCGCACGGTGTCCTCTGTGTCCACCGTGATTTGCTCGACGTTCGCCGCGATGCGATCGAGCCTCTCGCCGTTCTTGTCGAAGAAGTCCCCGGTGCCCTTCAGCGTGCGCGAGAGGCCGTTCAGGGCGACGCCGATCTGATCCTTGTTGCCCGAGAGCGCGTTGACCGTCGTGTCGAGCAGGTCGTACGCCTTGGCGATCAGCATGTCGAGGCGCGGCGGATCGAGGCCCCGCACGATCGCGTTCTCCGCGAGCACGGGCCTGTCCCCCGAGCCCGGATCGAGCGCGAGAAACTGCTCCCCGAGCACGCTCGACGACGTCACGTAAAAGACGGCGTTGTCGCGGACGCTCGGCTGATACCGCTTCTCCATCTCGACCTTCACGCGCACGAGCGGCTCGCGTTTGCCCGTCGCGTTCGCAGGCTCCCCGCCCCGGAACTGAATCTCGGTGATCTTGCCGACTTTGACGCCCGCGATCTTCACGGGAGCGCCGCCTTGCAGGCCGCCGGGGTTGTCGAAGTCGACGAAGAGGGCGTACGTGGACTGGAAGTTGATGCCGCCCATGACGAGGATGAACACCGCGAGGAGCACGGTGGCCGTCAGGATCAGGATGCCGACCTTGACCTCGATGGATCGGGGGCTCGCCATGCGTCCACTATGCACGATGTCCAGTTTTGAACCCAGGCCCTCGTAGCCCCGAAGAGCCCATGATCTCGTTCCGCAACCTCGCCAAGTCCT
>JANMGF010001665.1:0-4519 GCA_031374535.1 Polyangium sp. (in: bacteria) | reverse complement strand
GGTCCCGACGAAACCAGCGGCCGTCGTGGACGACGAGCCCGCGACGATGCGCGCAGACGCGTTGCCGAAGGCCACGCCCGACGACGACGACGCGCCGCCGGACACACCGACCCAGCGCCTCGAACGGCCGATGCCCTTCATGCGTGCGCATGCAGCAGCAGCACGGAGGAGCGCGGTGCCGCCCCTGCCCCTGCCCGCGCCCCTACCGCCCGCGAATGCGCTGCCCGCGCCCCTGCCGCCGCCCGCGCCCCTGCCGCCGCCCATCAACCTGCCCGCGCCCACGCCTCCACCCATGCAGGAGGCGAGACGTACCGCGCTCACGAGTGAACCTCCGCAGACGCTCGAGAGCATGCCGCAAACGTTCTCCGAGCCGCCGACGCTGCCGCGGCGTGATCAGCTCACGTCGCAGTCGGCAACACCACAAGACCCCGCCTCGCTGCCGCCGGATCCCATCCTCGACGCGACGTTCACCTCGGCCATCCGCGCGCCAAAGCCGCCGAGCGAGGTCTCGCTGCCGCCGGATCCCATCCTCGACGCGACGTTCCCCTCGGGCCCACGCGCCGCCGAGGAGCCCGCCGCGGCCCGCATCCCCTCGGAGCACCCGGGAGCCCCGACGCGTGGCTCCGAGCGGCCCACGTCGTCGGCGGGAAGTGGTCGCGCCGATCGGATCTCCGCCCTGCCCGGCAGGAGCCACGACCGCCCCTCCGTCGTCCCCGCGCGCACGGACCGCATCTCGGCCTTGCCCGGCCGCACGGACCGCATCTCGGTCCTGCCCGGTCGCCCCGAGCGCACGTCCGCGTTGCCCACGCGCCCCGAGCGCACGTCGAATCTCCCTGCCCGCGCGATCGACCCCGTGGCCGTGCCCGAACGACGCAGCGGCATCCCGGCCGCAACGCCACTCCACCCGCCTGCCCCGCTGCCCGAGGAGCGACTCTCGGTCCCCCCGCCCGGAGGCGTGCGCCCGCTACGCGCACCCGTGCCGTGGCGAAGGCGTCCGGCCGCAGGGTCGGCGAGTGGCGGACGGGGAGCCTCTGCGGCGGCGCAAAACAAGCCCGTCGAGATCGAGAAGCCGAAGCAGCCCCTGCTGCTGGCGGTCGTCGCCGCGCTGGCCCTCATGGCCGCGGGCGTGCTGCTCGCGCTTCGTTTCCTGCGCTGATCCCGCGATCAGAACCGGCCCGCGAGCCCGACGCCGGTCGGCCCGACGAGGACACGCAGCGACGTGGTCTCCGGGCTCTTCTTGGTCTCGCTTCCCGAGAGGAAGATCCCCGCGACGCCGAGCCCCACGGAGGCGACGCCGAGCGCAAACGCGACGTTGGAGACGTTGGCGAAGGTCCGCGCGGAATCGTTCACGGGCGTAGCTTCAGAGAGCTTGGTCTGCGTCGCGCACGTCCCGCCGGGACAAAGCTCCTCCACGGTGCCCGCGCGCGAGAGCGAGAGGCCCCCGGTGATCGCCCCCGTGATGAGCCCGACGCCGCCGAGGCCGAAGCCCACGTACACGAGCGGCGAGAGGCGCCGTCCCGGTTTGTCGGTGTCGTCGTCCGCCAGAGCCGCATCGCCGAGCGCGAGCGTGACCTTCATCCGCTGCGCCTCCACGACGTCCACTTCCTTGGAGACCGGCGGCAACCCCGTCGCGGCCGCCGAGACCTCGTGCTGGCCGGGATCGATCGGCTGCGCCACGCGCGCGCTCTCGCTCGGCAAAAGCACGCCGTCGATCTTCACCTCGACGGGCGCGCTCTCGGGCACGCCCTGCACGACGACGGTGAGCAGGGGGATGCGCGGCTCGAGCGCCGCCGCGAGCTTCTTCGCCGACGCGCGCGCCTCGGTGAAGGGCTTCGGCTCGCCCGGCTTCACCGGCAAACGCATGACCTCGAGCGCGACCTTGCGCGCCTCGACGAGATGCCCGAGCTTCTCCTCCACGCGCGCGACCTCGATGCCCGTCGAAGGCACGCCCATGATCGCGTGCGCCGCGCGATAGGCGCGGAGCGCGCCCTTGAAGTCGCTGGCCTCGACCTTGCGGTCGCCCTCGTCCATGAGCGAGCGCGCCATGTCACGCTCGGTCTTCGTCTGCGCGAACGCGACGGCGTCTGCCGCCACGATCGTCGTGAAGCCGAGGAGCCACGCGACGAGCGCCCTCCGCGCTCGCCCGCGCGCCCTTTCAGAACCCACGATCACGTTTCGTTTTCCCCGTGTTCCCCGTGGAGGTGGAAGACTGCGTCGCGGCCCCTTTGACGGGAGCCTGCGACGACTTTGCCGACGCAGACGGAGGCGGAAGTGCCGCTTCGCTCGACGCGGACGCCGAAGGCAAAGCAGGCTCTGCGACGGGCGCGAGTGATGCCGCAGGCGCGGCAGGCACGACGGAAGCCCCTGGAGGAGACACGTCGGTCGGAAGCGCGGCCGTCGTGCGCGCGTCCTCCGGATCGCCCTTCGTGAGCACGACGATCACGATCGCGAGCAACACGACCAGCCCGAGCACTCCGGACACGACCGTGACGAGCGCCCGCCGCCGCGACGAGCTCTTCCACTCGGCTTGCGTGACCGAGGAGCCATGAAACGTCTGCATCTGCGGCGGCTGCGCCATCCCCGCGCCGCTCGCGGACCATGGCGCGTCTGCAGGCACCGGATACCGTCCCGAGCCCGTGCCCACGGCCCCGTCCGCGGAGAGCGGCGACGGAGGCGTGGCGACCGAAGGCCCCGTGGTCATCGTGGGCGGCGGCGTCGCGCCCGCGACCCAGCTCCCACCGGAAGGCGCGACGCCACTGCCCGGCAGCGGCGTCATGCTGCCCGGCTGCATCGCCGCCGGCCGCAGGACGCTCCCCATGCCCGCCTCGACCCGGAACGGCGAGGTCGGCGCCACGTACCCGCCCGCCGTGAGCGCGGCGAGGAACGCATCCGCGAGCTCCTTCGCCGACTGGAACCGTTGCGCCGGATCCCGCGCGAGCGCCCGCAGAAACCAGGCATCGAGCGTGGGCATGAACCCGGGCCGCCGCTGGCTCGGCGGAACGAAGGTGCCGCGCTCGATCGCGATACACACCGCGCCGAGCGTCTCACCCTGGAACGGCACGTGGCCCGTGAGCGCGCGATACAGGACGACGCCCACCGACCACAGATCCGCTCGATGATCCACGCGCCGCGCGCTCAAGATCTGCTCGGGGCTCATGTAGTGAGGCGTGCCCACCATCGCCCCCGTCCCCGTCATGCCGTCGAGTCCATCGTTGTCCTGCGAGGCGTGCTTGGCGATGCCGAAGTCGAGCACCTTCACGAAGAGCTCGCCGTCCTGATCGGTCAGGAAGACGTTGTCGGGCTTCATGTCGCGATGAACGATCCCGTTCGCGTGCGCCTTTGCGAGTGCACGCGCGATGTGCACGACGATCGTGGCCGCCTCGTCGAGCCCGATCGTGCCGACCTTCGCGAGCCGCATGCGAAGATCCTCGCCCTCGAGCAGCTCCATCACGATGAACGGCGTGCCGTCCGCCGCGATGCCGTGATCGAAGACCTGCACGACGTTCGGGCTTCGGATCTGCGCGCTCGCCGTGGCCTCGCGCGAGAAGCGAGCCACGTACTCCTGGTCCTGCGCAAGCCGCTCCGACATGAACTTGACGGCGACCTGCGTGCGCAACGTCAAGTGCTCTGCGAGCCACACGCTGCCCATACCGCCACGCTTGAGCGGGCGAAGCAGACGTACGTTGGTACCGACGAGCGCGCCGGCCGAAAGACTCACGGCGCGGAGAATACCACGGCGTCTCGTGCGGCGAGCCTCATTCGACGCCGCGGACGATCAGCCTTTGTCGCGCCCTTTGTCGTCCGTCTGGATCTCGCGCAGGATCTCCTCGACGCGATACGCGCTGTCCTGGCCCGTATCGTAGAGAAACTTCAAGAGAGGCGCCCTGCGAAGCGCGACCGCCTTGCCAACCTCACGCCGGAGCCGTCCCCCAGCCGCCTCGAGGCCCTCGAGCATCGACCGGCGCTGCTGCGCGCTCTGCTCGGTGCCCTGCTCGTGACGCACGAAGATCCGCGCCTGCTGGAGATCGTCGGTCATTTCCACGCGCGAGATGAGCACGCCTAGCAGGCGTGGATCCGCCATCTCTCGCAGGAGCACCGCGAGCTCGTCCCGGACCCGCGCCGCGACCCGTGCCGTCCGCAATCCCTGTCCACTCACGCGGAATCCCCCTCGTCCTCGTCGTCCTCGCCGAGCTGACCGAGCACCTGCTCGATCCCGCCCACGACCCCCCGCCCTCCGTCGCCGAAGCTCACGATCTCGGTTGCCCGATCTGCGAGGAGCGCATCGGGCAACGTGGAAGCCATGCTCACCACGCTCGAGAGCATCTGATCGCAGACCGTGTGCGAGTTCGACACGACCGCGACCCCGAGCGTCGCGTGTCGCGGATCGTCGAGAACCCCGACCTCCGCGACCGCCACCTTCAGCCGTCCCTGCGCCCGCTCCTTGAACGAACGCACGACGCTCCGTTTGTCCTTGAGCGACCGCGCCCCCGGGATATCCAACCTCAGCCTCAAAACACCT
>JANMGF010001660.1:0-16438 GCA_031374535.1 Polyangium sp. (in: bacteria) | reverse complement strand
GGTGCGCCGCGCCTATGACGAGCTGTGCCAGGTCATGGCGGACGGCTTCACGAAGGCCCTGATCAACCAGGATTGACGTGAGCTCGATCGTCGGCCTCGGGCGCGTCGCCTGCGTCTTCACGTTCGCCCTGGGCGCGCTCGCAAACATGGGCTGCGCCGGGCACGAGGCGCGGGTGCGTGACTCGCTCACCGCGCTCGATCGAGGATCGATGCCACAAGCGATCGCCGCGCTCGATCGCGAGCTCGGGGTGAAGAGCGCCGGGGAGATCCCGAAGGTCACGCGCGACAAGGCGCTGCTGCTCCTCGACCGCGGCAGCGTGCACCTCGCGATGGGTGCGTACGAACGAGCCTCGCGTGATTTCGGCGCCGCGGATCAGGCCATCGAGGTGCTCGATCTCTCGACGAGCGCCGCGTCGGACCTCGGGCGTTACGTGTTCTCGGACGACGCGGGGCCGTACAAGGCGCCGGCGTACGAAAAACTCCTGCTCAACACGCTCAACATGATGAGTTACCTCGCGCGGAGGGACCTCGTGGGCGCGCGTGTGGAGGCGCGGCGTCTCGCGATCATGCAGGGGTACATCACGAGCCAGGGCGACGAGAGTGCGCTGCTCGGGTTCGGGAGTTACCTCGCGGGCTTCACGTTCGAGAAGTCGAACCAGCGCGATGAGGCGCTGCTTTATTACGACGAGGCGCTGCGTGTTGCGCGATACGGGTCGCTTCGAGATCCGTTACGCGCGCTCGCGCATGGGCGAGAGGTAGGGCCGAGCGTCGAGAAGCTCATCGCGGACAAAGAGCCGCTGCCCCCGGTGGAGGAGACGGGCGAGGCCGAGATCGTGGTCATCGTGGGATCGGGGCGCGTGCCGCCGAAGATCCCGGTGCGGATCCCGATCGGCATGGCGCTCCGGGTCGTGGGGGACGAGCTCTCGCCGATGGAACGAAGGGACGCGAATGCGCTCATGTTCCAGGGCGAGGTGTCGTGGATCAACTATCCCTCGCTCGGGCCAGGCCGCGGGAGCTACGAGACGCCGGCGGCATCGATCGGCGAGGCGCCGATGCTGCTCGAGCAAGCGCTCGACGTGGAAAACGAAGTACGAGCCGCGTGGCACAAGCGCGAGGGGACACTCGTGCTCGCCGCGATCACACGGCTGCTCGCGCGTACGGCGGCGAGCGTGGCGGTCGCAGGGGCGACGACGGCGGCGGTGCACGCGGGGCAAAGTGATCCGCGGCGTCGAAGCGACGGGAGCGCCGAGGCCTTGGGCATGTTGCTCGGGCTCGCCACGAGCTTGACGCTCTCGTCGCTCGACACGCCCGACACGCGCTCGTGGTCGACGCTGCCTGCGCGGATCGCGATCGGAAGGACCCGCGTCGCTGCGGGGACACACGCAGTGACGATCGAGGCGCGAGGTCAGAAGAGAACGTTCGAGGTCAAAGTACCGGCAGGCGGCTGGGCGCTCGTGCCGTTCTTCGTCCTGCGTTGATCATGCGTTGATCACTCGAAGCGGCGGCCACTCGCGCAGCCGACGTTCACCGTCAGCTCGAAGGCGCCCTCGGACCAGTACTTCGTGATCGCGTCGGCCACGTAGCGAAACCCTGCCTCGACGGCCGCGGGATCAGCCTCGATGAGCGCGCGCGTGTCGGGGAAAACGATGAGCTGCGCGATCGGATCTTCCAAAAACTCACGGCCGCTGTTGAACGCGACGCCGATGAGCTGCACGTCGACGTCCACCTCGCCGAGGCCCACCTTCTCGAGCTCCTCCGAGAGCGACTCGATCGTCGGTCGGCTCGCCGCGGCGACCTCCACGGCCTTGCCAAAATCCGCGAGATCCTGCCGCAAAGCGTACTCGCGCAGCATGTCGTAGATCTCGGGGAACGAGCCACGCACGGGCAGCGCGACGAGGCCCTGACCCCCGAGGACGAGGATACGCCGTAGCTCGGCGAGGAGCGCATACCGCGCCTGCGCGCTCACGACGGGGTGCACCAGCAAGCCATGCGTGAAGCTCGCGTCGGGCAGCGGCAAAGGCATGCCCGTCGCGAGCTCGAGGCTGATGTTCACCCCAGGGAGCGCCGTGGCCTTCGCGCGCGCGAGCGTGAGCGCCTCGGGGGAGGGATCGACGCCCACGATGGCCGCGCCCGGCAGGCGCTCCGCGAGCAAAGGCTCGACGTATCCCGTGCGGCAACCGATGTCGGCCACCGCCGCGGGCGAATACGGGATCACCATCTCCGCCGCGGCAGAACCAAAATACGCGAGGTACCGCGGGATGACGGACGTGTCGAAGACCGCCGCCTCCGCCCCCGTGAGTGGGGCTCCGAGGCTCATGAAGGTCTCCCGTTCCCGCCGTTCCCTTCGTCCTCCTCGCCAGCACCTTCGAGCATCTCGAGCGCCTCTTCGGCGAGCTCGCCGATCGTCACCTCGGTCGTCGCGTCCGAGCCGTCTTCCTCGAGCTCGACCGTACGCGTGTCCTCGACGAGCGCCTCGACGAGGCGAGCCGAGGCCGGATCACCGATCTGCACGAGCGCCTCGATCGCAGCCGCGACCGCGTCGGCGTCCTGGTGCTTCAAGAACTGTCCGATCACCTTCGTGACGCCCGGCTCGGGCACCTCGGCGAGGATGTACGGCAGCTCCGGCAGCGCAGGCGAGCCGACGGGCAAACGCGAAAGCGCTCGCTCGACGCCCAGCGCGACCTCCTTGAACCGCTCGAAGCTGAGCTCCTCGAGCTGCTCGCCCGCGGCGCGACGCGCCTCGGGATGATCGGACGAGAGCACGTCGATCATCGCATCGACGACCCGCGGTCCTTGCAGCTCACCGAGCAGCGCCGCGATTCGCACGAGCCGCAGCGCGGACTCGTCCTCGTCGCCCTCCTTCAGGGCGGCGGCGATGGAGTCGCTCAGCGCGTCGAGCAACACGCCTTCAGGCTTGTCGGCGAGCTCGTCGTGAAGGCGGCGTACGGTGCGCTCCGCGTCGAAGAGCGCGTTCAGAGACGTTTCGATCGAGGAACGGTCTTGCACAAAGACAGGAGCTATCAACAGCGTCGGCCTTTCGCAAGCCGCGCCTCCCATCGACACGACGCAGGGACCCCCTGAACGCTCGTAGGGCACCGTCCGCGGCGGAGGCGACAAGGCCGTCACCCGCTCGAAGACCACCCCGGCCTGGGCTATAATGAAGGGCGATGCAGCCGCTCGTCCGGGCCGCCGCCCTCGCCGCCCTGCTCGCGGCCCTCGGCGCGCTCGGGAAAACCCCCCAGGCGAAGGCGCCCGAGCCCACGACGGTGGCCGCCTCGTCCGCGCCGGGCGTGGCCGCCTCGTGTGGGCCACGCACGTTGCCCGAGGGCGACGCGTGTATCCCCCTGCCCCCGCCGGGTCGAGCGCCGCAGCCGGACGGTCGTGAAGAGCTCCCGGAAGGCCCCGAACCCTTCGCCGCGCGGAGCCCCCTCGTCCCGCGCCGCCCCGAGCGTCCTGCCGAGGCCTCGGCCTATCGTTTCCCGCTGGCGGGCGAGGCAGCGCCGGCCGTGCTCGCCGGGCTCGATCGCCCCTTTGACCTTTCGCTCGAGCTGGGAGAGGTCTCCCCGGGGCCGGGCGCCGTGCTCCTCGACGCGGGGAGCGGGGACGTGGTCGTGGCGCTTTCGCTCGAAGGGCAGGAGGGGCCGGCGGAGGTCGCGTTCGTCGGGGAGCTCTTGGGCGCGACGGTCGTCACGGCGCACCTCGTGCGGGACGGAGGCCGGCTGCGGCAGATGCTCCTCGTGCACGGCAACCTCGATCGACCGAGTGATCGTGCGGTCGTGGGCGCGCCTCTCGAAGCCGGCGACGAGCTCGGGTTCGTCGGCGACAGCGCATTCCGCGGGCGCCCCGGCCTCTACCTCGAAGCGCGCCAGCTCCGCGAAGGAACGAGCCTCGGCGGCCTCGATCCATCGAGGCTCCGCGACGACATCATCAGCGTGCCCATCGACGTCCGAAACGTCGTCCCGACCCGCTAAACCGCGAGCTTGTACCCGTGCCCGTACACCGTCAGGATGTGCTGCGGTTTGTCCGGGGACTTCTCGATCTTCTTGCGTAGCTTGACGATGAAGTTGTCGACCGTGCGGTTCGAGGCTGAACCCTCGATGCCCCAGACCTTCTGCAGGATCTCCTCGCGCGAGACGGGCTGGCCGACGCGCTCGTAAAGCAGGCGCAGGAGCTCGACCTCGTAAAACGAGAGCGACTCGGACTTCGAGCCGCGGGCGACCGTGTGGGTCGTCATGTTGACCTTGGCCTGCCCGATGACGAAGACCTCGGGCGTCGGGTCCGAGGCCCCGCGCGTCGTGCGGCGGAAGATCGCGCGCATGCGGGCGATGAGCTCACCCACGCTGAAGGGCTTCGTGACGTAGTCGTCGGCGCCCGCGTCGAGGCCGCGGATCTTGTCGAGCTCCTGGCCACGCGCCGTCAGGATGATGATCGGGATGAACGCGTCCCAGCGGCGAAGCTCCTCGCAGACCTTGAACCCGTTCGTGTCGGGCAACATGAGGTCGAGCAGGATCGCCTGGGGTTTTTCCGCCCGCGCGAGCGACACGCCCGCGTTGCCCGTGCCGGCCGAGACGACGGAGAACCCCTCGAACTCGAGCGCGTCGGTCAGGCCGAGGACGATGTGGGGCTCGTCCTCGATGATCAGGATCTTCTTCTTCGACGTCACCTCGGGGCGCCGTCTTATCACAAAACGCGACGAGGCCCGATGTCGGGCCTCGCCACGTTTCATTCAGGTCGCGTGTTCGCGTTCGAGCTCAGCCGCCCGAGTCACCCGAGCAGGTGATGAACAGCGTGGAGCCGGTCTCGCCCTCGCCGTCGCCGACGAAGCGGATGATGCGCTTCTCGTTCTCCGGGCACTTCGACACGATCTCCGGGTTGCCCGTCGCGGGCGTGGTCGTCGCGTCGACGTAACACCAACCGCTGACGGGCTGGCCGTTGAGCAGCGGCGGGTTGTTCGCGTCGTCCTGGCACGCCGCGCGGGCATCGCCCGACGTCTGCGTGATCTCGCAGAAGTAATCCCAGCCGGACTTCGCCGCCGCCGGATCCTGCTTCGCGATCTCGATCGCCTTCGCCTTCGAGGCGTCGGTGATCTCGGCGCGGGCCTTGTTCGGGTCACAGACGCACGCGCCGCCCTGCGTGTTGCGGGCCTCGAGGATGAGGCACGGCACGTTGCCTTCGCTGTCGGGCGTGAGCGTACGGGGCAGGCACTGGCCGCCGAGGACACTCTTCAGACGGTCGATGATCGCGCCGATGGCCGGGCGATAACCGAAGTCGGGCTTGTCGAGGTCAACGGCCTCGATCTTCGAGGGGCACACGGAGGCGACGATGCCCTGCTCGCCCATGTCGCGAAGAACGGCGAGCGGGCGGGTGCCGGGGTAACCCTTCGCGCGGACCTGGAGGGTCTTCGAGGCGGGGTTCGCCGGGTCGGCCTGGCAGAGGGGGTTGTCGTTGTCGGTCTCGAAGCAATCGCAGGCCGTGAGGTTGGTGTTCGTGCAGTCGCGCTGATCCGTGGCGGGCAGCGGGAAGACGCACGCGTACTGGAGATCGTCGTTGGCGATCGTCCACTCGTGGCCGTTGATCGGGTTCGCGTTCGGTGTGGTGGCATCGACGAGCACGTCGCCCGTGATCGGGTTGGTGCCCGTGCGCTTCGTGACCGACTCGATCATGAGCGGATCGAGGGGCTTGCCGTTCGTCTTGTCGCTGCCGAGGATGACGTCCCAGGTCGAGAAGCCGCTCGCGTCGATCGCCGCGTTGAGCTCGGTCGAGTTCTTGAAGCCCTTCGCGAGGTCGGTCTTGTCGCGGGCGATGTCCTGCCAGGGCACACCGACGATGCCGGCGAAGAACACGAGGCCGGAGTCGCGGATGTTCGTGATGTTGTCGCCCGGGTTCAGGTCCGTGAAGATCGGGTTCGGTACGAGGTCACCCGCGCGGTTCGGGATCTCGGCGGCCGAGAACGCCTGGACGTAGCGGTCCGTGGGGTAGAGGAAGTCGATGCCGAAGCGGCGCTTCTGATCCCAGCAGCGGAGGTTGAGATCGTCCTCCGTGAAGGGGAGCAGCGCCGGGCCGCCCTGCGGGTTGGTGCAGGTCGGATCGGCGGGGCAGCTGCCCGGATCCTGGCCGCAGGACTTGCAGCACGGATCGTTGGGATCCGCGGCGCACTCCTGACGGGCGCGCGGCATACGGACGCTCGCTCCGCCGATCTGGAACTGACCGACGTAGTAGAACTGGCCGTACTCCTTGATGGAGCAGTCGTTCTCGTCGGTGAGCATGACGATCGCGAGCAGCGAGTCGGGCCGCATGAACTCGGCGCGCTGCTTGAGCAGGACCGAGTCCGTGCCGGCGGGCGTCGCGCGGTTCTCGACGACGGAGATCGACTCGTACGGCTCGGGGTCCGCGAGGAAGCGGTAGATGCTCTCGAGCTGGGACTCGTAACCGCAGCCGATCTGGCCCGTTCCGATCACCATGTCGCGCAGGTTCGACTGCAGGTTCGGGATGTCGATCTCGCCGGGCGGCGAGAGCTTCTGCGTGGGGTCCCACGCGAGGAAGTTCTTGTCGGTGCTGCCGACGCCGTACGGATAGGTGTCGACCGACGCGCCGCCGCACTGGTCGAGGCGCGAGAGCAGTTGACCCTTGTCGTTGTTCGTCGTGTTGGGGCTCGGCGAGCACTCCTTGCTGGTCGTGTCGTTGTTCGGACACGAGTCGGCGCCGTGGCCGCCCATGCTGGAGCTGATGACGCCGATGTGAATGTCGAGAACCGGCTGGAACTCGCGCGTCGTGCCGGCGGGGCACTCGTCGGTCGGGTAGCCGGGCTGCATTGCCGCGGGCACTCCGTTGTCGTCGAGGCAACGCGGATTCACGAGGCCCGTCACGAGGTCGGGGATCGCGAGCGCGAGGATGTTCTGCTTGTCGGCCATCGACCGCGAGTTGTCGATGGCGAGGAGGATGTCGATCTTGTCGACCGAGCTCTGGGTGAGCCGCTCGACGATCGTCGCCGTGATGCGGGGCTCGACGGTCTCGACGGGCCGATCGAGGCAGCCCACGGCGCCGGCCGCCGTCGTGGCTACGACCATGGAAAGGGCCGCGCGGGCCACATGCTTCCCCAGGAAGCTTTTCTGACGCTGTAAGTTCATGCTGCGCTCCTTAGCCGACCTGTCGCTGGGCTCGTCCCAGAAACGGAGTTGCCGCGACGAACGGGCCCTTGCTGCCGGGCTCGCCCGTGATCGATGGCCTCGATGCTAGGGATCTCCCCGGAAGGCTGTCAATTCGAGATCCCGCCTGGGAAAAGCCCATTTGCAGAAAAGTCCCCGATCGAGGGACGTCTGGAGCAAGATCCGGACCGGCAGCCTGAGCCTTGTGTTCAGGGGCGTGTCGTTCGTCGACTTGCCAACTGAGTTGGCAGCATGGACAACGGACAGGACGCTCGGGCGTCGGTGCCGGAGATGGAGCCCGTACCGGGGCGCTTGGCCTCGCCCGATCCAGGCGATCGTGCTTGCGGGCGCGCGGCTCCTCTGGCTGATTGGCGCCCGATGATGCGAGTCGCCGTCGCGATGCTGCCCGAGGTGCGCGAGCTCCTCGCCGAAGATCCCGCGCAGATCGGCGCCTTGCTCGAGGAGATCCACGACGAGGACCTCGCCGACCTGCTCGGCATGCTCGAGGAGCACGAGGCGGCCCTCATCCTGAAAACGCTGAAACCCGAGGAGGCCGCGCCGATCTTCGAGCGCCTCGACGAGGATCAGCAAGAAGCGCTCGTCGAGGAGATGGGCGTCGAGAACGCCGCGCCGATCGTGTCGGAGATGGCCGCCGACGAGCGGACCGATCTCATCGAAGCCCTGCCCGAAGAGGTCGGCGACAACCTGCTCGAGTCGCTCGAAAAGGTCGATCCGGAGGCCGCAGCCGAGGTCGAAGAGCTCGCCAAATGGCCCGAGGACAGCGCCGGCGGCCTGATGACCACCGATTACGTCTCGGTGCCGCCCACGATCACGGTCGGCGAGTCCATCGAGCGCATCCGCACGGCCTCCCAGGACGCGGAGACGATTTATTACGTGTACGTACTTCTGGACGACGACCGGCTGCTCGGCATCGTGTCGCTGCGTGATCTCCTGCTCGCCTCGTCGAACGACAAGATCACCGACGTGATGACGGAGAACATCTTCGCGCTGAGCCCGGAGACCGACCAGGAAGAGGTCGCGCGGAAGATGGCGAAGTACGACTTCGCGGCCATGCCCGTCGTCGGCCCGGACCGAAAGCTCCTCGGCGTGATCACGGTCGACGACGTGATGGACGTGCTCACGCAGGAGCAGTCCGAGGACATGCAGCGCCTCGCGGCCGTCGAGCCGATGGAGGACGGCTACTTCCAGACGAGCTTCTGGACGTTCATCCAGAAACGCGCGCCGTGGCTCGCCGCGCTGCTCGTGAGCGAGTTCATCACGGGCACCGTGATGCGCCACTACGACTCGATCATCGAGGCCGTCTCGAAGCTCGCCTACTACGTGCCGATGCTCATCTCGACGGGCGGCAACACGGGCTCGCAGTCGTCGTCGCTCATCATCCGCGGCCTCGCCGTCGGCGACGTCAAACCCATGGACTGGAAACGCGTCTTCGTGCGCGAGGCCGGGCAAGGCCTGGTCCTCGGCCTGATGCTCGCGTCCATCGGCATGACGCGTATCTACCTCTGGGGTGACGGCTTCGCGCTCATGTTCACCGTGGGCTTCACGCTCTTCTTCATCGTGATCATGGGCTGCACCGTGGGCTCGATGTTGCCGCTCTTGCTGCGTAGGCTCGGCCTCGATCCAGCGACGAGCTCGACGCCTTTCATCGCGACGCTGATCGACGTCCTGGGGATCTTGATCTACCTGAACGTGGCCAAACTCCTGCTCGCCGAGGTCATCGCGAAGGCCGTAACAAGCGGGCACTGACGGGCGTCGCGCGGGCGAACGGACCGGGCCGAACCGACCCTTGACGCTCGCGTCGGAACGGGGGACATCCAGGCGGCTCGCCGTAGCGCAAGGAAGGACAAGTCGATGGCGGAAGGCTTCAATCGCGTCATGTTGCTCGGAAATCTGGGCGCGGATCCCGAGCTCCGGTTCACCCAGGGAGGCCAGGCCGTGCTCAACCTCCGCATCGCCACGACCGAGACCTACCTCGACAAGGACAAGGTCCGACGCGAGCGCACCGACTGGCACAACGTCGTCGTGTGGGGCAAACGCGGCGAGGCTCTCGCGAAGATCCTCGGCAAGGGTTCGTCGCTCTTCATCGAGGGCTCGCTCCGCACCTCGAGCTACGACGATCGCGACGGCAACAAGCGGTACAAGACCGAGGTGATCGCGAACAACGTGATCCTCGCCGGTCGCGGTCGCGGCGCACCCGCAGGCGAAGACATGGGCCCGCCCGCCGACTTCGGTCCGCCCGCGCGGGGCGGTGGCGGTGGCGGTGGCGGTGGCGGTGGCGACTACAGCGACTTCAGCGGCGGCGGCGGCGGAGGCGGCGGCGGTGCTCCTCGCGGCGGCGGCGCTCCTCCGAATCGCGGCGGCGGTGCTCCTCCGAATCGCGGCGGCGGTGCCGGCGGTGGCGGCGGCGGCGGTCGTCCCGCGCCGGATCCCGCGCCTCCGGCCGACGATTACGGCTTCGACGGCGGCGACGACATCCCGTTCTGATCTCAGGGCGCAGGGCGCGGGCGACGCGCGAGCAACACCGCGACGAAAAGCAGACCGATCCCCATCCCGACGGCGGCCGCCTCCCGTGGCCGCTCGGCCCCCAGCAAGATCCCACGAACGAGCAAGCTCGGCGGCGGCGGCGGCACGAGAGACGCGAGCTCGGCTCCGTCGACGAGCTCACCGCAGCGCTCGCTCGTTCGCGGCTCTTCGCAGACGAACGTACAGAGCACGGCCTCGCGTGAAGTACCCTCGAAGCCGAGCACGTGCCGGCCACGAAACACGACGAGGCCCTCGCCGCGTTTGCCTTGCCCCGTGAGCGGCTGCTCGAAGCGTCCGTCGTGACGCGTGAGGGCCGCGGCATCCCAGCGATCGAGCGCCACACCATCCGCGGCCGCGCCTCGCGCGATGGACGTGGCCATGCCGAGCACGATCTCCTCGACGCCCGGCGCAAAACGGTCCGACGGCGCCTCCACACACGCGACCCGTAGCCGCAGGCCCGCTTCGTCGACGAAGCCACGCCGCAGCCCGATACGCGCGTCCTTCAAGCTCGACACATCGAACCGCGGGAGCACCTCGGCGCGCTCCTCCACGGAGCCAGCAGGCGTCGAGAAACGCACGATGGCCCCGCCGGAGAGCGCCTCCTCGCGCCGCTCGGTCATCGCGCTCCGGGTCAGGTCTTGCGCCCCGAACCTTCGGGCACCTCGAACTCGCGCATCATCGCCACGAGCTCACCCCGGATCTCGAGGAGCGCCTCGCGCATCTTGCGCGCCTGCTCGACGCTCGGATCGTCCTCGCCCGGAGGCTCGACGCCGCCCTCGCGTAACTTGCGGCGCGCGCCCGCGATCGTGAAGCGGTGCGCGTAGAGCAGGTCCTTCACCATGAGCAGCGTCTCCACGTCGCGACGCGAATAGACGCGTTGCCCCTTGGAGGACTTCTGCGGCCGGATCGAGCGGAACTCGCTCTCCCAGTAGCGGAGCACGTGCGGCTCGACGCCGACGATCCCGGCGACCTCGCCGATGCGGTAGTAGAGCTTCGCCGGAAGCTCTCGACGCGCGGACAAGCCGATCACTCCTCCGCGACGGCGGAGGCCGTGGCGCCGCTCGTTCCGCCGACGCGCGGGTTCAGCGCGTGCTTCAAGATCTGGCTCGCCTTGAAGCTGAGGACGCGACGCTCGGTGATCACGATCGGATCGCCCGTCTGCGGGTTTCGCCCTTGCCGCTGACGTTTGTCGCGGAGGACGAAGTTACCGAAGCCCGAGATCTTGATCTTCTCGCCGCGGCCGAGGGTCTCCTTCATCGTCTCGAAGATGAGATCGACGAGGTCTGCCGACTCCTTTTTGGAGAACCCACCGAGCCGGCCGTAAACGGCCTGTACGATTTCGGCCTTGGTCATAGACGAGGTCCCGCCTGTGCGAGCCCGAGGATAAGAGCCCGGGGCCGGAATATCCAGGGGGGAGTGCGTAGGCGTGAGCGGAAGGGAGAGGTGAGGCGGAGGGAGAGGCGGGGCAGGATCAGGCAGCGAGCTTGCCGACGGGCTGCTCGGCAGCCGTGGGCTCGCTGGGACGATCACTCGACGTGCCGAGGAGCATGGGCGCCACCTCGCGACGACGCGTCGCTTGCTCGTGCGCGACGAGCATGGCCACGTAGCCGTAGCCGATCGTGAAGAGGCCCGCGAAGGGCGTGGCGAAGTAGTGTCCCGTCTGGACCGAGGCCACCGTCGCGCCGAAGGAGAGCAGGCAGAGGCCCGTTTCGAGGAGGGGCAGATCGGCGCGAGCGCGGTAGCGGCCCTTGTTGACGCCCTGCTTGGGCGTCCGGACGAACTCACCGGCCATGTTGCGCAGGCCCTCGAAGACCGCCTTCGAGAGGTGCGGCGCGAGGCCCGTGCCGAGGGCGATGAGCATCGGCAATCGCGTGAGCACGTTGGCGCGGCTCCGGCCCTGGGCCGCCTCGGCGAGCATGTAGAAGGCCGCGAGCGAGCCCGTCGTCGCCACGCAGAGCGGCAGGTCGACGATGAGCATCGTGAGCGTGTCCGTGGCCGGCATGAGCACGAGCGCAGGCAGGAGCAGCACGCTCAGGGTCACGAGAAGCGGGTACGCGAAGTGCGGGGTGAGGTGGAAAAACGCCTCGATCCGCTGCGCGAAGGTGATGTTCGAGCTGAGCACGCGCCTGAGGAGCTTGCGGGCCGTCTGCACGGTGCCCTTCGCCCAGCGGTACTGCTGCGCGCGGAGGGCCGAGACGTCCTCGGGCAGCTCCGACGGCGAGACGACGTCCTCGCGGTAGACGAACTTCCAGCCCGCGAGCTGCGCGCGGTACGAGAGATCCAGGTCCTCGGTGAGCGTGTCGTGTTGCCAGCCGCCCGCCTCGTGGATCGCGTTCTTGCGCCACATGCCGCCGGTGCCGGAGAAGTTGAAGAGCAGGCCGGCGCCGTAACGCGCGCGGTTCTCGACGAGGTGATGGCCGTCGAGCATGAGCGCCTGCACCTTCGTGAGCACCGAGGTGTCGCGGTTCAGGTGGCCCCAGCGCGTCTGGACCATGCCGATCTTCGGGTCCTCGAAGTGACCCACGATGCTGCGCACGAACGTGGGCTGCGGGATGAAGTCCGCGTCGAAGATGGCGACGAGATCACCCTTGGCGACCGTCAAGCCCTCGTCGAGCGCGCCGGCCTTGTAGCCCACGCGGTTCGTCCGGTGCAGGTACACGGCGTCGACGCCTCGCTCGCGCAGGCGGTCGACGTGCGCACGAACGAGCGCCTGCGTCTCGTCGGTCGAGTCGTCGAGCACCTGGATCTCGAGCTTGTCCGCCGGGTAGTCCATGCGCGCGGTCGCCTCGAGCAGGCGCGCGGCCACGGTCGACTCGTTGAACAGCGGGAGCTGGATCGTGACGCGGGGGAGGTTCTCCTCGGCCACGTGAGGCATGAGCTTCGCGCGCTCGATCTCGCGGCGATGCCGCACGCACAGGAGCACGAGGTGCAGCCGGTGCAGACCGTACGCGCTGAGCGCGAGGAGGACGGCGAAGTACAGGACGACGAGCATCGTGTGGAGCATCGTTCGGCGCCTCCCTCGGGCGCAAAAAAACGGCGTAACGACGAGGGAGTACCAGAGCCCGGGCGCCACACTTGTCATGGACTTGTAAAACGTTGTCCTGGTTTGTCTGTGCTCGTCATGGCTGCCCCCTTCCGGACGGCCGCCCGTGACAAGTCGTGACGAGCGAGACACGGGAGCGACGTGGGGACGCGCCCGGACTCCAGAAGCGAAGGCGCGTCGCCTCGCGTCGCCCCGACCCCCGGGCTACCCTCGAAGTCGTGAACGAAGGACCCGTGCAGACGACCCGCGCCGCGCTCCAGGACCTCAAAACGCGGCACATCGCCTTCCTCCGGGAGCGGCTCACCTCGCCCGCCGCGCGCGCCGAGTGGCAAAAGACCGTGGCCGACGTGCTCGAAGAGCTCCGGTTCGCGCCGCTCGGTCGCCTCGTGGAGCCGAGCTCGCTCGTCACGGCGCTCGACGCCGCCATCACGAAGCAGACCGTCGATACGTCCCTCCGCCCCGCGGCCTTACGGCTCGCGCGCGAGGCGCATGCGCTGCTTGTGCAGGAGCGCGGGACGATCGGCTCTTTCATCTCTTCAAGCGCGCAACACGACCTCGGCGACCTCTTCGCGCGGCCCGACGTCCTGCCGCCGAAGCTCGTGCGTGAGGTCGCCGAGCACGAGGCCGCGCGTGAGGTCATGCGCGAGGTCATGCACGACGGACTGAAGCAGTTCTCCGAGCGCGTGAACCCGTTCGTCGCCGAGTGGGGTTTGCCTTCGCTCCTGAAGAAGCTCGGCCCGTTTGGTCTCGGCGGCGTCGGCAAGGCGATCGATGGGCTCCGCGTGGACTTCGAGAAGCGGCTCGAGCCGGAGATCCGGAAGTTTTTGCTCGGCTTCTCGCGCGAGGCCGTGAAAAACGCGGCGGACTCGATCATCACGCGCGCCGATACGCCGCCGTTCGTCGCGCTGCGGAGGCGCCTCGCGGGTTTTCTCCTCGAGCAACGTTTCGCCGAGGTGCTGCTCGACGTGGAAGGGACGGCGCAAGCCACGCGCATCGGGCTCGACGTGGCGGCGCACCTCGCGGCCCACGAGGAGCTCGCTGCACGGAGGCGCGCGTTCGTCCTCGCGTGGGCCACGGAAAACGCGGAGAAGCCGGTCTCCGAGGTCCTCGCGTCGCTCGGGTTGCCGGACAAACCTCCGCACGTGATCGTCTCGGCGCTCGCCGACGCGACGTTCCCCGCGCTCGTGGCGACGCTCGGTACGCCGGCGGCGCAGGCGTGGCTCGCGTCGATCGTGACCGAGTTTTACGACGGGCTCGTCGCGTCGGACGAGCAGGCGGGCATGTCGGGAAACACGAGCGGGAGCTGAACCTCACCCCGCAGCCCCTCCCCCGACGGGAGAGGGGTGCGGGATAGGGTTTCAGGCCGCGCGGCGCCGGCGCGTCGCGAGGAAGAGGCCCGCGACGAGGGAGAGCACGACGGGCAGCTCGCCGCCCTGCGAAGGCGCCGTGCGGCAGCCGCAACCCGCGTCGTCGATCGGCAGAGGCGGCACCTCGTCGACCGGCGGCTTGGGCTGGCACTGGCCGACCATGTCGCTCGTCGACGTGCACACCTGCCCCTCCGGGCAGCCGTTGCCTTCCGTGCCACGGCATCCGGCCACGCACGTCTCGTTCTGGCAGATCGTGCCGCTCGACGTGTTGCCGCAATCGGCGTCCCTCGTGCACTCGGGCTGCACCGGAGGAATGTCGTCGCCGGGGAAGAGCGGGTTCGTCTCGTTCGCGTCGACCACGCCGTCCTTGTTCGTGTCCTCGTCGCCGTCGCTCCTCGAACCGCCGTCCGTGTCCGCGACGAGCACGAGCGTCTTCGTCGCGCCGTTGTCCGCATCCGCAGCGCACTTCATCGCGGCCGGATCCGTGCCTTCCCCGTCGCACGAGCGGCCCGCCTCCGTGCCATCGGCGAGGCCGTCGTTGTCCGCGTCGGCGTCCTTCATGTTGATCCCGCCGTCGCCATCGGTGTCGTCGCTCGGGTTCGGCTCGGCGCCGTCGGCGAGGCCGTCATCGTCCGTGTCGGCGTCGTTCACGGCCGTGCCGAGCGCCTTTTCGAGCGCGTCGCTGAGGCCGTCGCCGTCCGTGTCCACGACCCCCGGGTCGTCGGAGCCGACCTTGGGATCGAGCTCGTTCGGGTTGACCACGCCGTTCAGGTTCCCGTCCTCGGCGCCGTCGATCACGCCGCCGCGATCGGTGTCACGCAAGACCATCGAGGTCTTCGTCCCGCCGAGATCGCCGTCGGCGCGGCAATGACCGGCCATGGCGTTCGTCGCCGGGTGCTGGCATGCCTTGCCCACCTCGGTGCCGTCGAAGAGCGCGTCGTTGTCGCTGTCGACGTCGAGCACGTTGACCAGCCCGTCGCTGTCGGTGTCGTCGCTCGGGTTCGCCTCGTCGCCGTCGAGCAGGCCGTCGTCGTCCGTGTCGGCGTCCTTCTCGCCCGAGCCGAGGAACAGCTCGAGCGCATCGCCGAGGCCGTCGCCGTCTAAGTCCTTCGTCACGCTCGCGTCGCCGGGGTTGTTGGGGTCGCCCTCGTTCGCGTCGACGATGCCGTTCAGGTTCGGGTCCTCCGAGGCGTCGGTCTTGCCGTCGGTGTCGCTGTCGACGCCGAGCGGATCGGTCGTCGTCACGCCGGCATCGCCGTCGGCCCTGCAGTGACCGAACTGCGCTTCGGTAGCCGGGTCGTTGCAGTCCTTGCCGAGCTCCGTGCCGTCGAAGAGGCCGTCGTCGTCGCTGTCGGGATCGAGCGCGTTGATCAGGCCGTCGCCGTCGGAGTCCTGGTCGTAGAGCGGCTCGGCCTTGTCGAGCACGCCGTCGTCGTCACTGTCGGCGTCGTTCGGATCCGTGCCGACCTGCTCCTCGAGGCCGTCGTACAGGCCATCGCCATCCGCGTCGCCGCAGCCGTTGTCGACCACGCCGTCGCAATCGTTGTCCTTGCTGTCGTCGCAGACCTCGAAGACGGGCGCGCCCGGCGTCGCGTTGCAGACCACGCCGCCCACGACATCACAGACGTTCAGCCCGCTCATCGCGCACTCGCCAAGGCCGTTCGTGCAGGGTTCGCCGAGCCCGATGCCCTCGTCGACCGCGCCGTTGCAGTCGTTGTCGATGCCGTCGCACTTCTCGAGACCCGCGCCGCTGGCCTCGGCGCTGCATTTCGTGCCGCCCATCCCGTCGCAGATGCTCGTGCCGAACACCTGGCACGCGCCGATGCCCGAGGAGCATTGCGCGCCGAGGCCGAAGTCCTCGTCCTTCGTGCCGTCGCAATCGTCGTCGACCCCGTTGCAGGTCTCGGCGACGGTGCCGGGCGCGATGTTGGGCTCGCACTTGAGCACGCCTGCATTGCAGGTCGTGAGCCCCGGTCCGCAGATCGAGGGAAAGATCGACGAGCAGAGCTGACCGGCCTCGGGGTTGTTGTCGTCGATCGTGCCGTTGCAGTCGTCGTCGATGCTGTTGCAGATCTCGGGCATCGGATCCTTGGGCACGGCCGTGCACTCGACGCTGGGCCCGACGCACTGCAGGATCCCAGGGGTGTAACACCCGCCGACGCCCCCGCTGCACGACGTCCCATAATCGGCGCACTCGGGCACGGTCACCGTGATCGAGCAGAAGCCGCTCACGTTTAGCTGGTTCGGGAAGATGATCGCGAGGACGTGCGTCCCGTCGACGAGGAGGACGCGCTTCCAGCTGAAGGCCGTCCTGAAGGGGCTCGACTCGGTCGTGCCGG
>JANMGF010001607.1:0-14394 GCA_031374535.1 Polyangium sp. (in: bacteria) | reverse complement strand
CCTCTCGTCACTCCGCCCAGGGGGTCAAGTCGGCGGAACGATTGGGGTTGTGCGTCGTCCAGAAGGATCCGCACCCAAATAGAGCGCCCGTACCCGCTGGCATCCGGCCGAATACCCGACGAGGGCGACCCGTGAGACCTCGCGTAACCCGGCCCGGTGGTGCGCGAAGTCCAGCAGCTCGCCCATCATCGGCCCTTTCGCGACGCCATCCGCCACGATACACGGCCGCGGCCCGAACGCTGCCCGAAGCTTTGGATCGAGGTCGCCTCCCACTAGAAACGCCAATACGAGCGGCCTCGGATGCCCTTCGCCGGCCTGCACGAGGCGAAGTGCCACCGTTACCTCCGCACCACGGTCATTCCGAAAACGGCAAGCGCCAGAATGCCGAAGAGCGTTCGGCCGCCGCCCGTGCTCTCCCCGCCGCCGCCGAGCTCGTGAGACTCGATGTCCTCCCCGTAGAAGAAGCGCAGGATCGTCCCGTGCTCGTACCCCTGCGAGGCAAGCCAGTGCGCACAGTGCTGCCCGAGGCAACCACGGTTTCCGGGGTGCGAGCGCAATGACAGGCTGGTCGGGATCACCTCACGTCCACGCCGACCGACGTTGTAGGTGACCCACCGCTCGGTCTTCGTCGGATCCGAACCAGGGGACCCGTTGGGGTTCCAGTAGGCTCCGGCAACGTGATTTGCCAGGATCATTCGACCCTGGTAGCGCAAAACGATCCCTTGCGTCCGCGCCGCAGCCTCGATGCAGTCCGCCGTGGCATGCCGCGCGAACACCTGGAACTGCTCGCCGCTCGGGATCGCGGTCGTTCGTCCCAGCGTCACCCGATCCCGCATCGCCCGCAGCACGAAGGTCCGCGCTGCGATGGCGAGCGCGGCCTTCGCCTCGGGATGCGCGTGCAAATGCTCGCCCGCGACCACGCGCGGCACGTATTCGCGCTCGAGCGAGAGCCACCCCGCGGTCGTGAGAATCCGCTCCGGTGCTTCGGTCGGCTCCATGGGAATACTCATCCCTTCAACCCATGCCGAACCACGAAGATGCCGCATTCCGTCACCGGAGACGTCCCCGGATGCAACCAAACCCGCGCCGTCGCCCGCCCCGCGTCGCTCTCGAACCGGAATGACCACCGCTCGACCCGCGCCGGATACTTCGCCATCGCCACCACCTGCCGCTTGTGAATCATCGGCCCGACGATGACCGTTGGCAAATCAGCCAGCACCGCGTTTTTCCCGAGCACCGGATCCCGAAGCGTGAGCGTGGCGGAGACCCGCCACTGCGGGGGAGGCTCGTCCCCCAGCAGCGGCGGCTGCTCCATGATCACGACGCAATGTGTCGACGGGCCGAACTGCGGGTCCGTCTCGACGACGTTCTTCTTCGCCTCGCTGTCGATCTCCGCCACGCTCATGGCATCCCCCTTTTAGCCCGTCACGCTCGAACCCTTGTGGTGCTCGAACGCGATCCCATTGAGCGAAAGCTGCACGTACAGACCCACCTCGATCGGTCGGGTCGGCGTGCCGCTCCCGAGATCAACGGGCTTGATCGGGAACACGATATCCTCCGGGATGTGAATGATCGCGGAGAACGCCCCATGCTCGCTCCTCTCGGGGTTGTCCGTGAACACGTAGCCATCCGGCACCGGCAAGACGGCCGCGCCGCCGGAGGTCCGGGAGAGCGTCCTCACCTTCGTATCCGGCACATTGCGCAGGTGATCGATCAGGACCTTGCGCGACGTTGCATTGCCGCCCGTCCGGGCCTTGTCCCAGTGGAAGTAAACGACGGCGGAGCGGCGCACCGTCCGGTAAAGGAGGTTCTCCCCGCTGAAATCGTGAAAGATCTCCTTCGGCAAGAACGTGCCCGCATCGTCCCACAACCACGCCTGCCCCGTGAGCACGCCCTTTGCTTCGCCGAGACCCGCGATCTTGTCGATCTCGGCGCCGTCGTACCGGACCCGCAGCCCGGCCTCCTGCATCGTGATCGACTGGATCAGGAACTCCTGATCGCTGTACGTGTTCTTCGAGGGACGCTGGAGATTCGTCCAGTTCGTCGTCGCTGTCGCGTTGTTTCCCAGGTACGTCAACGCCTCGCCGACGGCCACGTTGAAGAGCACGTATTCGCCCTTCGCGATGTGCAGCCATGCGACCTTCTCGCCGCCGTGGCACTTGCACGGGATCTCGACGACGGAGTAGTAATGGCCGTCCTGGCGCATGACGAACTTGCCGTCGCGCGCCATCCACTTGCCGAAGAGCTGTCGCGCGCCGTCATTCGGCGGCACGTAGTTCGGGGGCAGCTTCAGGCGGGGCTTCGCCTTCTGCGCCGGTTGCGCCTTCTGCGCTTTCTTCGCTCCGACGCGTTGCCCGCGCGCACGCGACCGCCGCTGAATGTGGCGCAATTCTTCGAGCGAGACCTGCTTCTTCCCGCGCTTCCGCAGCGCCGCGACGTCTCCCGTGTCGCCCTCCTCGGCCTCGAGCTCGAGCGCGGCGGCCGTGTCGTCGTCGTCTCCATCGTCGGGGCCGGCGGTATCGGGCTCGTCGAGCTCGTCGTAGGGCGAGGCGGTCTCGCCTCCCTCATCGGCCTCCCTGAAGATATCGAGTGCCGTTCTGCTGTCGTTCATGACTTAGGTCCTCCTATCCTGCGTTCTGCATGCGCGTGGCGGGCATGCGCCGTGTGATGTTGGGCAATCGCACGAAGCGGCCGTCGGGCGTTTGAAGCCAGAAACCCGGCTGCGGTGCCTGAGCGAGAAGGCCAAAAGGCGCGGCCGTATCCCCGCTGGCGAACAGCGCTTTCGCCTGGTCGGGCGGGGGCTGCTGCTGCGCCGCCTTCGCGGCCTTCTGCTGCGCCATGTATGCGAGCGCGAACATGGCGCCGCCGACCGCGATCACGGCGCCCGCGTGCGCATTCCTGCGCTTGCGGAGCATATATCCGATCGCGATCAAGCCGACCGGCATGAGCCACCAGTGGTCTTTCGCCTCCTTGCTGTTCCGGATGTCGTCCAGGTTCGCGAGAAGAGCGACCACCGCACCAGCGCCCGCGGTGTAGAGGAACCCCGTCCCCACATCGCGAGCCCAATGCCGATTACCCCGGCGTCGAAACCGGGCGCGTGGAACCGCCACGAGGGAGCGGTCGACGCGGACTCGTTGTTCTTCTGCCATGCGTTACGATCTCCTTTGGTTTTGCTGTTTCAGGAGGAAGAATGCTGCGAATACGATCAAGGCCATGGGTAGGAAGCTCGTCGTCGCCTTGACGAACTCCGTCGCACCCTGGAACGGCGTCGGGAGCGGCCTCCCGCGGAGCGTGGCGACTTGCCGCTGGACATCTTCGAGCGCCCGGAGCATCGACTTTTCCGTCTCGTCGAAGGGCAGCTCACGCCCGGCGATGCGCTCGCGTTCAAGGTGGACCGAGAGGATCTCCATCGCGCGGGCCTGCGCGGCGAAGAGGCGCTTCGTGACCTCGTCGTCGAAGTTCACGGCGTGAATGGCTTGCGCCGCAATACTGCCGAGATACGCCGCTGCAAGCGCAACGGCGCTCACGAGCAATACGGTCACGACATGGATGACGCCGGTCTCGATCGTTCCCTGCGCTGGGTCGCCCTCATCCGTGAAGATGTCGGACCCAGGTCGAATGTTTGCCGGGGCGAGGAGAACGATCGTGCGAGCAATCGCCGACCCAGCCGCATTTCGTTCCGGCGTGCTGTAGAGGTGCGGTCCGAGTTGCCCCAGCGGTACCGGCCGCCAGGACAGCGGCGCGATCCGGAGTGACATTACGACGAAGGCGCGGAATTGGCGCGTGCGCCTCTTCTTGTCGAGCGTCATCCACGCCCCGCGCTTGGCGGTCTCGAGCGCGGCAGCGCCAACGCTGGCGAGATCGCGATCCTCATGAGACCAGCGAAAGAATCCCGAAGAATGGGGAGCGGGGGCCGGCGCCGGGGCAGGAGATGGCGTGGGCGGCCACTTCTGCCGTTGCCACCAGGTCCACCACCAGAAGGGCAATTGATCAGACATGACGACGGGGCCCCCTATTCGATCACGAGAATGCGAGACCGGCGCCGATGATGGCGATCACCGGGATCAGGCTTCCATTGCCGCTGGACGTGGTACCAGGCGTAGACGTAGGATTGTATTGCCACCCTCCGGACCCGCTGGATCCACCTTCCTCCTGGGCAATGGCTTCCCCCTCTGCGATGAGCACTCGCAAGGCATCCGCCCGTGCGCGCAGCGTCTTCGCAGCCTGCGGATGCCCCTGGGACTCGTAGACGCCCGCCAATTGATCGAGCTGGTCGGGATCGTACACGCTATCCAGGACGAGAAGGATCTCGGCCTTCTCGGAGGCGCTCAGGTTGTCATCAAGCTGGGGCGTGCCTTCGGCGTTGGTCGTTGGCGCATTGGTCTGCGGCGACTGCATGCCGGCAAACGGGGGCCAGGGCAATTCCTTCGGATACCAGGTCGGCCGGTCTGCCGGCGCGGTCTGCGGTGAAGTCGTGGTTGTCGTCGTGCCCCCGGAGGATTGCTGCGATGTGGTGGTCGTCCCGGGAAACTGGGGCGGCCAGGGCAATTCCTTCGGATACCAGGCAGGCCGGTCTGCTGGCGTGCTCTGCGAGGTCGTGGTCGTCGTGCCAGTGGACGATTGCTGGGACGTGGTCGTCCCAGACGACGTGTTGGTACCATCGGTTGTTCGGGGCGCCTGCTGGTCGGACGTCGTTTGCTCTTGGGGCGCTGTATCGAACCACGGGATTGGCGTGTTCGACGCATTGTTCTCCTCGATCAGCGCGTGGTAGGTGGTCTGATCGAGCTCCCCGGTCGTCGGCAGCGGCCTCGTCGGTTGTTTCTTGTTCCACCACGTCTGGAACGACGCGAGCGCTTGCGTGGTCCTCGGGGTGAAACCGCTCACGAGGTCCGCGGGATTGCGGCCGAAGTCCGAGGGATTGCAGTCGCTCGGATTGCGTAATGCCCAGTTCGCGAGGAGCGCCTGCGTGTGCGGAACGACCGCCGGGTCGAGCGTCGTTGTTTTCCCCGGTGCCGGAACGCCCGGGGTCGAGGGCTGCGTCGGAACGGCATTGATCGGCGCAGCGAGGGGGTGCTCCGGCCACGCGTCCGGGATTCCGATCTCCTCACCCGGGAAGAGTGAAACCCAGTTGCCACCCGACTGCGTGGCCTTGTGCGGGTTCGCGGCCTTGAGCTCCGACCACCATTTCACGCGGGCAGGGCATGCGCCCAGTTTCGTCGCGATCTTCTGCGGCCAATCATCCTTGATCACCACGTACTTGCGTACCGTGATGAGGTTTTGCCCAGTCTCGCCCGAATAATGCAGCCACCCGGGCGGGATGTTCCACACGGGATCGGATTCGGGTTTGCTGGGGTTCGCCGCGAGGAGCTCCTGCGTGCGTTCGGTCTGCCCCGTGAGTTTTTTCGTGATGCCGTGGGGCGTTTCGCCGGGCACTGCGTGATACGTGCCCGTCGTCGGATCGACGCCCGAGACATCGCGCGCGCCCCCGCCCCCCGTGAGCGTGCGCAGAAGCCGCGGATCATGCATGCGTAGCAGGGGCACGGTGCGAACCAACGCCTCGAGCTGCGCCGCGCTCATTGGCGAGGCCGACACGTGCTGCAAGGGGCGCGGCCTCGTGTCGGGCGACGCGGTGTCATCGTAACGCGCGTCGGGCTGGGAATCCATCAATGACCCCAGGTTGAGCCGGGTACGACGCGGCGGAGGCGGCTCCGGCAAAGCCTCCGGCTCCGGCTCGACGGCCATGATCTGCGACAAGAGCATCCCCGCGTCGCGCTTGCGCTTGTATTCCGCCGGGCGATACACGCGGAGCCGCGCCTCCTGCGCATACATCGGATCTCCGGTGCGTATCGTCATTTGCTCGCCATCGGCGAGGAGCTTTCGCTCGCGTTTCGTGAGCTTGCGCTGGGGCTTGCCGGGACGCGCGGGCTTGGGCTTTTTTTGGACCTGCGTTCGGACGAGGTTTTCCACCGCGCCGCCGGCCATCTTTCCGATATTCGCCCCCAGCGTCGCACCGGCCCCGCCCGCGAGCGTACCGAGCCCCGCGCCGGCGATCATACCGAGGCTCTCGCCGATACCACCGCCCCCGCCGGGCTTGGCGCCGCCTCCCCCACCGCCCCCCAGGATCGACGAAAGCAACTGCGCCCCGCCCCCCATCAGGGGACTCATGAAATCGCCCGTATCGTCCTCGAACGGCAGCGCGCCCTCCTCGTCGGGCACGCCGCTGGTCTCCTCGTCGGTCTCGTAAGACAAAGTGATGGCGTTAGGCATACCGAAATGCCTCCTCTCCCTATTTTGGTTGTGCTTCGTGCGACAGCTTCTACGAGGCCATCGGACGCTCGATCGTGCGCGGGCAAAGGCTCCAGCGGCACTTGGTCACTTCGACGCTTTTCGGCCGGACAATGGCCGTAGCGTCCACGTCGTATTCATTCCCCATGGGGCCCGCGAACTGGCCCGCTTTGTTGAAGTGCGAGACGACGAGCACCGTCGGGCGCATTGTCGCGACGGTCTCGAGGAGCGTGGTTTGTTCGGCGTAACTTCGCGCCCAGCGTTGAAGCGAGTCGACGACGATCACGGCAGCATCGGGGGGTACGGCCTTCAGGGCGTCGCGCCATCCGACCTTTCCGCCGCTGCCACTGCGCTTGCTCACGAGGCGAATGTGACGGGACGACGAACCCGTGCGCGGGAAGAGCTCCTGCACGAGGTTCCGGTTCTGCTCCGCGTCGAGCCAGTATCCGAGGCCGTCGAGCTTCGCGGCGATCTGCGCGGCGAGCTCGGCGCAGAGGGTCGATTTCCCGGCCCCGGGCACCCCGCCGACGAGCACCTTCAGCCCGAGCACGACGCCCCCGAGAGCGCGCGAGAGGAGCGCGGCGAAGTGCGTGGGCCGCAAAGGCGCGCTCGAATCCTCGAGTGATTCCACGACGATCCCGGGCGGCACCTCGTGCGGGATGAGCTCCCACACGGTCGCGCCGCATTCGCAGTATCCACCGCAAAGCTGGGGCCGGCGCCGTAGACAGACGGCGCATCGAAGGGGCGGTTTGTGCGACATGGCATCACCAGTAATTCGTTCTCGCAAGCCACGCGGGCGGGATACGCCCGATCGTCGAGTTCAAGATGGTCGGGTCCGCGGGTTGCCATCGCCCGTTCACGAAGACCTCCGCGAGGATGTGCGGGAAGTCCTGCTCGGGGCGGACGGGCTTTTCGCGAGCCGGGATTCCACACGCGCGGCAGAGCGTCACGAAGACGCGGGTCTTCGCGTCGCAGTCGCCGAAACCGCGGAAGAGCGTCACGGCGGAGTCTTCGAGCACTTCGCGCTTGGGATCTCGGACATAGTCGATCGCATATTGGCAGAACTTCAGGATCGCCGCGGCGCGCTCGGGTATGGGCAAACGACGGAAGACGGCGGCCCAGCGCTGGACCTCGGGAAGGAGAAGGTCCCGCTTGCTGCCCTCGGCCATGAAACGCGCTTTCGCGAGGTTCGAGGGGAAGTGGATGACGCGAGCGCGGATCATTTCGTGCCGCCCTTCTCCGCCATGGCGACCACCTCGCCGAATGCTTCGGGGGAGAATCCCGAGGCGAGGTTCTGGAGTTTCGCGAAGAGATCGGGGTTGTTGTTGAGGAGCTGGATACCTTGCGCAAGGGCGCCACCGAGGGGATCCACGGGGGGCGAAGGATCCGGAGGAGCGGGAACGAGCCCCGCGGCCGTGAGGTGCGGCGCCAGAATGGATGATTTGTGGGGCAGCGGCGCGATCGGCGCGGGCCGTGCGCTCACGGAGGGAGGCGGCGGCGGCGGCGGCGGCGGCGGCGGGAGCGGCGCGCTCGTGAAAGGAGGCTCCGGCGGCGGCGGCGGCGGCGGCGGGGGCCTCGGCGGCGGCGCGACATTCTGCGCGCTGTCGGTGCATTGCGCGGGGGCCATGGGCTGCACACGCACGGGCGTCACGGGCTCGAGCTGCGCGAGCTCGACGGGCGCGGGTTGCGCGGGCGCGGGTTGCGCGGGTGCGGGTTGCACGGGCGCAGCGGTCTGGCGCATGATCATCCCCATCGGGGTCTGGACCATTTCCCACCCTTCCCAGGACATGGGCGCCCCCATCGGCCAGCCATTCGCCACCTGCGGAGGAGGAGGCGGGGGCGGCGGCGGAGGCGGGGGCGGCGGCGGCGGCGGCGGTGCATTCGTGGCGCTTGCGGTCTTCACGAGCATGAGCAGCTTGGCGATCTCGCCGAATTCGTCCCCACCGTTCCCATTGCCACCGCCACCCCCGAGGGCCTTCGCGAGCTCGAGCCCGCGCTCCATCCCTCGCTCGTATCCAGGGCCGCCGCTCGACTTGCCCGCGTCGTTTCCTCGGAGGAGCGGCACGATTTCGCGCACGACTTCGAGCGTCGACGTGGATTGCGGCTGCTGGCGGTCGAGGAAGGGGACGATCATGTCGCGGAAGACCTCCAGAGCCGGGTTGGACTGCGGCTGCTTCGCCGTTTCGACGATCGAGCGCATGAGCGCAGCCTGATTATTCGCGCTGGTTTCGAGGATGACCCGGAGCAGCGTGAGAACCTCGGGGCTCATCATCGGGGCCGCTGCCGGTGCAGGCGCGGGCGCGGTGGGCGGCGGGTAGTAGTAGGGAGGCGGCATCGCCGCGTTTGGGGGCGGCATTGCCGGTGCAGTCGTCGGGGGCGTCTGCTGCGTCTGGACGAAGGGCTTTCGCGCCGGCCCGGCGAAGTACAATTTTTCGGATCTACCCGAGTAGCGATGCGTCTTTCCGCACTGCGCGTTGAGCTGGTACCAGCACTCGCCGCCGTACAAGTCGATGATCTGCTGCCAGCTCCGCAGCTCGGAGCCCTTCCAGGGCGTCGGGCAGACCTCTCGCGTCTGGTCCGGCAGGAAGCGGACGATCTGAATGAGGTCAAATCGCCGCGGATCCGGACCATTCTCTGATTCCGGCCGAGGAAATAGCGGATGACCGCCAAGATCCGGCTCGAGGGCAGACGACTGCCCGTCGAGCCCGGTGGGCTCTGGGTGGTTCATGGTACTGCGCTGATAATGGGGTAAGGCGCTCGAACATTGCAACACAAAACGTGTGCGGTGGGATCCCCGGATTCGCTCGAAGCGTTCGGAGGAATGTTTGAGCACAAAATTTATCGGACGAGCGGTGCTACATTTTCCAAGAAAACGCCGAGGATTTCACGTGAGATTTGCGTGACTGGAGACGAGCCTGCGCATGCGGTTGGCTCGTGCATCTGGAGCCACCCGGAGGCTGCTCGAGCACGCAACCAGCATCGAAGACCGATGTACGGTTTTTATTGTTGAAACAAGCCTGCCCCCCTTACGGGGTGCGGGCCGGAGTCGACCGCGTGGAGGATGTCGATTCCATCGGTAACGATGCTGTCGAAGGTTTGCCAGTCGCCGGAGGTGGTTGTTCGTCGGGAGATACGGGTGCCGCGGCGGCAGGCTGAACGCGGTGATCCGGGCACGCGGTAGGGTTGTACGACGTCGTAGGGTCTGCTCGTGGCATGAGTACCCCAGGCAGCGACATGCGGATCGCAGCTGGATTTGCGTTGTTCAATGTTTCGGGCGCGAAACCGTGGGGGCTGACCATGGTCGAATGTTTGGCCGCGATGTCGATCCCGCGCCTGACGGTATCAGGAATCCTCTCTACCGTAAGTGTCGGGTGATCACTGTAGGGGCACGTGCGGGGCGTAATCGGCGTGCAACCGAATCGGCATGTGTGCCCTCGGAATGCCGAGATTTCCCGAGCGTTTCCCGAGAAAGGGCCGAGGGGCGCCGTGACCTCTCCCCCGGGAACGGCCGGGAGCAGTGCCTCGGACTCGATCGCGGAGAAGCGAGCTCGGGCCCGAGGTCGTCGAGTTGCACGTTGAGGGACGGCTGCGAGTGCGAATTCGCACAATAGCGGCGCCTCGAGCTCGCCTCGAGCGCCGTTCGCGGGATCGGTTTCCCGAGCAATGGAAGGGGTTTTCGAGGAGTGCGCCAACGCGAGCCTTGATTTCGAGGGGTCGAGTCCGAGGACTTCCGAGAAATCAGCCGAGGATTTGCTCGGCGCCGGATGGCGAGCGCAAGGGTTCGCGGCACTTCCGCGAGGGAGCCTTCGCGAGCAGGTGAAATGTGGATCGATTTCTCGGCGGTCCTCGGATCGCGAGGCGGTGAAACAAGGGGATGCGTTCAGCATCTCGCATTGAACCTCGGGAATTTGATCGTCGGGGCCAAGTCGCCGATTTTATTATCGAAATGCCTTGAAAGTCGACGCGCGCGTGCCGTAGACTCTGGCCCACGCACGCTGGACAAGGGGCGCTCGCCGGAGGGCTCGAGCTCCCGTTCACGTCGAGGAGGGTATCGGCATGTCTGCAAAGCAGAAGGAAGCCGAGCGCGGGGGCGCGCCGTGGGTGTCGCTGGACCGGGCGGCGGCGCATCTCGGGCTGAACGCGGCGCAGCTCCGCAAGACGCTCGAGCGACGCGCAACGCGCGCGGCCGACGGCGGGACCGAGGCGATGGTCGACGGCGTGCGCGCGCGCAAGTTCGGGCGGCTGTGGCGCGTGAGGTTCTCGGAGGCGTGGGGGGCGCCGTGAGCGTCGCCATTGGAATGAGGGAAGGACGGAAAGGAGGCTTGCCGTGGCGTTGCGTAAGGTGATGCGGCAAGGGAAGGCGCGGTTGTTCATCGACATCCGGTTCCGGAAGAAGGACGGGTCGCGCGGGCGGCTGCGCAAGGACGCCCAGGTCCAGACGCTCATCGCGGCGCGCGCGGAGGAAAAGCGATACCAGCTCGCCATTGCGCAGCACGGCGAGCCTTACGTCGCGTCGGGGGATGCGGCGGCGCCGGTGTTGCGTTCGGGAAAGTCGTTCGCCGAGGTGGTCGACGAGTTCAAGTCGACGTTCATGATCACCGAGCTGAAGGTGACGTCGCGCAAGGGGTACGAGGGGGTGCTCGACGCGACGCTGGTTCCGAGGTTCGGCAGGCGTGGGGTCGACGAGGTGGACGGCGCCGCGGCCGGGGAGCTCGACCTCGAGCTGTCGAAGCGCGAGCTGTCGCAGTCGACGCGGAACAATACGCAGATCGTGCTCCGGTCGGTGCTGCGATTCGCGAAGGCGCGCGGGTACATCGCGCGGGTGCCGGAGGGGTTGCCGCGGCTCAAGCCGATCGGGCAGTGCATTCTAGAGATTCCGACCGACGAGGAGGTCGAGCGGATCCTCGCGGCGGCGAGCGCGTCGCATCGGTTGGCGTTCGGGTTGATGGCGTATGCCGGGCTGCGGCCGAATGAGGTGCGGGGGCTACGGCGGCGGGATGTGCGGCTCCGGTGGGAGGGAGAGGCGGTTGCCGGCGGGTTCGTGAGCGTGCGGGAGGGGCGGTCGTTCGGGGAGACGCATACGCCGAAGACGGGTCAGCGGGAGGTGCCGGTGACGCCGGAGCTTGGGAGGTTGCTCGCGCCGGTGGTGGCGGGGGCGCGGGAGGAGCTCGTCGCCGTGACAGCGCGGGGGAAGCCGTGGGCGCAGTCCGGCTTGGTGCAGGCGTTCGAGAGGGTGAGGAATCGGGCGGGGCTGGAGGGGTGGTCGGTGTATTGCCTGCGGCATTATGCGATCACGGCGTGGTTGAGGGCGGGGGTGCCGGTGCATGTGGTGCAGAGGATGGCAGGGCATAAGAATTTGGCGACGACGCAGCGCATGTGCATCATCTGAAGGAGGATTTGGAGGAGGCGGGGAGGAGGATGGCGAGGAAGGGGCCGAGGGGGTAACTCTCAAACGTAGAAGAAGAGCTGATCTAACGTCAGGAGGAGCCGAAGAGCGAACGCTGGGTTGGCTGCATCGCCATCTGGGCCGACACCATGAGCGAACGCATGGCGTGAGGGGGGAACCAACTTCGACTCGAGATCGAACGACGCATAGTAGTACGTTTCCAGGTATCGAACGAACGCCTCGGGAAGGTAGGCGGTATACCCACCAACCTCCGCGCGAAATCTTTCGAGCAAGTTCGATCGAAGTGAGCGCGCGGTTGCACGCCCCTTGCCTAGATGGAGATGGCGAAGAACGCCCTCGACTTTCGGCCACAGGAGCGCTGAGGCAGCCATGAACTCGCGGCTCAGGTAAAGTCGAACGGCATTTCGAATTGCATCCATGTGTGGCTCGAATACAGGCTTGCTAGCCCATGCGTCGGTCCACGCCTGGACGTTAGCAGACATGGCGCGCACGATTTGGCTCTCCGCGTCAGACCAAGCCCAACCGATATCAAAGTGGCGGTACAGGCTCATCGCCAAATCGTGTGGCAGTCTAATGAACGGGAACCATCCTGCCTGAGACATTCGCTCCAGCACATCTTCGCTCATTCTGATCCGTTCCCGAAGGATAAGGGCAGCATGGAGTGAGCCGAACAGCTTTGACAAATCTTCTAGTGGTTCGTCCGGACCTTCACCCGAGAACACATTGAAGTTGAAGTAGAAGCCCCTCCGCCAGCCATGCTGGAACGTGTAAGCAACAGAACCGCACTTGGGTAGCTCAATGCCAAATCGGGCTTCGCGCACGTCAGCAATATCGTCCAGCACCACTCGCTGGCCGTTGACTAGTCGTGATTTGGGGATGCAGCCCAGGGCGACCGGCAAATTTATCCAGATTCTTGCAACGGTGCCATTGGTAATGTTCACCAGGCAGTTGTTGATGTGCTCAAAGCTCACGCCTGCTGCCCCCATCGCCTTACCCAACAGATGGCTGAACATGTTGTCCAAGTAGGTGTACAATTCGGGACCATCGTCCGATGTGTAAAAACCGCGTGACCGAACGCTTAGGGTCTCACCGCCTTCAGGACCGGACTTCACGTTCTCCAATGCGAAGCCCACGGGCACGTGATCCAGTTCGGCAGTGAGCATAATCGTTCGGTGGGTGGGCACGACATCGATGGGGTCAACCTGAGCAGCATTCATTTGGGCGAATTCCTCGGTGTGGAGCGGATGCATCAGGCGTGCCAACGCTGTAGGCACTTGTCCCTCAGCGTGAGGCACACACTGGATGGAAATTGGGGTTACGTCTTGTGGGGTGGTATCCGCAGAGGTTTTGTGCGTTTATCCCATCAGATAAGTTACGATACTCCATGATTTGTGCGCGATCACACGAATTGTTTTGGGCGTGCGGAGACGTGCTGCGCAAGGGTAGCGGGGCGCTTCTCAGTGATGCCTCTCCGCCTCCTCGGGCGAAGTGTTCGGCAGGACCTTGAACACCCCCGGCTGGTCCGGATCGTCCACGCGCGCCGTCCGGGTCTCCAGCAGGAGATGCAGATAGCCCTCGGCTCCGCCGGGCGGGGTGACCTCGAACCCGAGCGGCGTCCAGTGGTCGATGTCGCGCTGGGAGGCGTACGGGAGAATGGCGACGGTGCAGCCTTGCGCCACCGTGTCGCAGAGCCGGCGCACGAGGGCGAGGTCGATGTTGCGGCCCTCGTAAGCCGGGTCGATGACGATTTCGCTGATGTAGAGGGCGTCATTGCCGCCACCCTCCAGGTATTCGTCCTTGGGCCAGTCGTTCTCGAAGAAGATGTCGTGGAGCGCCTCGAGCTCTCCGCTGTCGGCGTCGAGCACGTCGAGGAGGGGTACGTTGAGGTCGAGGGCGCTGCTGATGTGGATGCGGGCGACGCGCGCGTGGCCGATGCGAGCGGGGTTGGGGGCGTCTTCGTCGGGGAAGATGTCGATGGAGAACCAGGTGACGAGGCCGGAGGAGGCGTTCGGCTCGCTGAGGGGGATGGTGGCGGAGATGTGGATGTGCATGGGGGCCTCGTGGGGAACGGTGGGGAGGCTTGCACGGGGTTGTCGGTGGGGTCAAGGGAGGCGCGGTGGCGCGCCCCCCGACTCACGCGCCAGGGCTGTGGCTCGATGCCCGAAAGCAGTACGGCTCAGGCGACGGCCCGAAAGCCAAGCTGGCGCTGAAGGAGCTCCGCTGCGGCGTTCTCATCGCCCGTCCCCTCATCGACGGACGCCATACACCCGCCGAGCAGAGCCACCTGCGGGCGACGCGCGCGGGGCCGAACGACTTGCTGCCGACATCCCCCTCTAGCGGAGCCCAACCGCTTCCGCCCCCAAGCCCGCCCGCATCGTTGCCGCCGCCCTTCAGGTATTCGTCCTCTCGGGGAGATGTGGGCAGACTTACACGGGGTTGCCTGCAAGATCAACAGGGCGCCTAGCGAAGCCAGTGCCCAGCTTGCAGAAGGGCTTCCAAGCGAACGCAGAGTCGGTATATGCTCAACAATGATGCGTGCAGTGCGGCTCAGGGCGTATGCGTGCCGGAAAGATACGCTGCGACATGATCAGGGGCACCCCCAAGAATGGTGAATCACGTTACATCAGCCCAGGCAAACGTACGTCGTATGAACAACAGCGAGAACGATAAGACCACTGTCCCTTCAGCTGACGCCGTACTGG
>JANMGF010001570.1:0-2962 GCA_031374535.1 Polyangium sp. (in: bacteria) | reverse complement strand
TCACGAGCTCGCTCGCGAAAGGCAATAAACTCGCCTTTCCGCCGTATCCATGGGAAGAGGCCACGACCCGGATGCGCTCTTTTTTCCTTTCCCCGAGCAGCTTGTACCGCATCGGCGCGCTCGTTTCTGTCGTGTCCCTTGTAGGCGCGAGTTTCCTCCTCGGCTCCTTGCCGGCATCGGCCGAGGACGCGGCGCCCGCGGCCGAAACGAAGACCGAGCCTGCCAACAAGCCCGCGATCCTCGTCGCCCCCAAGGCCGAGCCCGCTTCCGGGGCGGCTGCCGAGGCCCCCAAGGCTGAAAAACGCGCCAGCACCCCCGCCAAGAAGCGCCGCGGCGGCATCCACCCCTGCATGACGCCCGATCCGGGCTTCGGCATCTACGACCGCTGGTCGAACGAGCCCTCGGTGGGCCAGATGATCGCCCCCCACAAGGGCGGCATCACGAAGAGCGGCGGCTTCGACCTCGTCGTGCACTTCCACGGCCACGAGCCCATCCGCAAAGAATTCGTCAAGACGGCCAAGGGCGCGGTCCTCGTCGGCATCGACCTCGGCATCGGCTCGGGCGCGTATTCGCAGGCGTTTGCCGCGCCGAACACGTTCACGCAGCTCCTCGCGAGCGTCGAGGCCGCGATGGCCAAGAAGACCAAGAACCCCAAGGCGCACGTCCGCAAGCTCGCGCTCTCCTCCTGGAGCGCGGGGTACGGCGCGATCGAGCAAATCCTCCGCCAGCCCGCCGGAAAACGCGTGGACGCGGTCGTCCTGCTCGACTCCTTGCATACCGGCTACACCGACGAGCGCTCGAAGGCCCTCAAGACCTCGCAGATCGACGTCTTCGTGGACTACGCCCGGCGCGCCGCGAAGAAGCAGGGTTTCATGTTCCTGAGCCACTCGTCGATCCTCCCGCCTGGCTACGCGTCGACGACGGAGGTCGCGAGTTACGTGGTCGGCGAGCTCAAAGGCAAGCCCAAGAAGGCCAAGCGCGCGGACGTCCTCGGCCTCGATCTCATCCGCCGTTACGACAAGGGTGATTTCCACGTTCGTGGATACACCGGAAACGACAAGCCCGATCACTGCGCGCACATCGGATTGATGGCCGATATCGTGCGTGTGCACCTCGAAGCCCGCTGGAAAACGCCTCGCGGAAAATCGTGATCGGACACACCGAGCAGGGCGCGTAATCGAATCGCCACCTCCGCGAAGGCCATTTCGCAGGCATTTCATAACGTTCTGGCCGTCGCGAAGATCTTGACGTTTCGACGCAATCCCGTAACGAATGATCGCATGGGTGGCATTGGCGTCGTTCTGAACCCGCGCTCTCGACAGAACCGTCGCGACCCGGCCGCGGCCTCGCGGCTGGCCCGGACGCTCGGTGATCGTGGCGTCGTCCGCACGGCGCAGACGAGGGAGGACCTCGCGCGGATCGCCGAGGACTTCCGCAAGCTGAAGATCGACGTGCTCGGCATCTCCGGCGGAGACGGCACGAACCACATCACGCTGACCGGGTTCCTCGAGGTCTACAGCGACGAACCTCTCCCGCCGATCGCGTTCCTGCGCGGCGGCACGATGAACACCGTCGCGAACGCCGTGGGCGTGCCTCATGGCAAACCCGACGGCCTGCTCTCGACGCTGATCGCCCGCTACAACGAGCGTGGAAATGCCCCCCTGCGTGTCGTCGAACGCAACGTGATGCGAATCGGCGAGCATTACGGATTCATCCTCGGCACGGGCGTCATCTACGGATACATGGCCGAGTACTACCGGCACCCCGAGCCGAACCCCGTCCACGCCGCACAGCTGCTTTACGAGGCCAGCAAAAACGTCCTGCTCGGACGTCGTACGCCGGTGGTCGAGCGCTGGGAGGGCCGCGTCGAGCTGTCCGGCGGCGTCACGTTCCCCGACCGCGACTACCTTTGCATCGCCGCGGGCACCGTCGACCAGATCGGCCTTGGTTTCCGGCCCTTCTATCGCTCGGGGCACGTGCCGGGGCGCTTCCACATCCTCGGCATCCACACGAGCGCGGCCGGGCTCGTCAAGAAGCTCCCCGACGTCTTCCAGGCCCGTCCGATGGGCGAGGCGCTCACCTACGATCACCTCGCCGAGCACGCCGTGATCGACGCGCGTTGTGGCGTCGTGAAGTACGTGCTCGACGGCGACCTGCACCAGCACGCCGGCCCGCTCGAGCTGCGCGTGGGGCCCCGCGTGCAGATCGTCGTGGAGCACAAGCCCGGCATCCGGCCTCCGGGCGGGCGCAGCTTCACCTTCCCGCCGCCCTGGATCCAGCCGGGCAATTCCTAGCGCTCGTGTGTGCGTTGGGGGCCACGAGCCCCCCACACAGCCGCGATCTCCGCCGGAGCGTTATGCCTGCGGCATCTCCGACGCGGAAAGCCGCACCGTGACGAACGTCCCGTAACTCATCACGGTGAGCGACTCGTGATCCACGATCATCACGCGCACACAACGCGCGGGCGCGGCGGATTGGAGATCCTCGTACGGATCAAAAGGCGCGTCCTCCGCGGGAGGAAGCGCCGATCGCAGGAAATCCCGGACTTTGTCGCGATGGCCGATGAGCACGCAGGTGCCCACGGCCTCCTCGTCCTGGAAAAACAGCTCGTGCGCCGACACGTCCACGACGAGCACGGCCACGTCCACGACGTCGATCCCGCTCGTCACGCACATCTGCTCGATGCGTGAACACACGGCGCTCTCCACGCTGCGGAACAGCGAGATGCGCCGGCGCTGCCCGTCCGTCAGCAAGGCCTCGGCGAGGAACGAGTTGAGGCTCGCCGGAGTCTCCGATTGCGCGGTGTCCTTCGTCTTGGCGTCCCCCATGCTGCGATACCGCGAGGACCCCGCCTCCGGACGGGCCCGCCGCGCCTCCTTGGTAGGGGCATCCATGCACGAGCGTCGCCAACGCCCTTTTTTCACCACGGAGGCCGCCACGGAGGAACGGTTCGCGCGGGACC
>JANMGF010001559.1:0-2797 GCA_031374535.1 Polyangium sp. (in: bacteria) | reverse complement strand
GGTCCCGCTCCAGGATGATCTCGATATCGGACCCGACCTCGTCGCTCACCCACTCGTGGAGGTTGCCGACCATGTCGAAGGTGCCCTCTTCGCTCCCGCAGGTCTCGTATTCGCCGGACTTGGCGAGGAAACCGGGCTCGCGGTCGAGCTTCGGGTCATTGAAGACCTCGTACGTCCAGGCGCCGCGGCTCCGGCCGTAAAACTTTTCGAGCAGGTGGAGCTTGCCGGTATTGCAGGCGCCACGTTGGCCCTTGTTGCCGTAGGGATACCGAGACCCGTCTTTGCCCTTGCAAGCCCGCATCCATTCGGCGCGGCTGCAAAGGCGCTTGCCCGCGTGCTGACAAGCCTCGGTAGCCTCGACCTGGCTGATGTAGGCCTGGGGGTAGACGCCGGGGCCGCTCTTCGCGAGGTAAAACGTGCCTTTTTCGGGTCGATTGTAATGGGGCCACGGGGTCACGGTGCCGTCCCCGTTCGTCGTGGCGAGGTGCGCTTCCCAGCGGTCGACGCAGGAGCGGCCGATTTTGATCGTCTCGGAAGGACAACCTGGAGGGGAGCCGGCGTCCGGTTCCGCGTCCGCTGCCGCGTCCGCAACCGCTTCCGCTCCCGCCTCCGCTGCCGTCACAGCAATGGCGGGGACGGTCGATCCGACGGGAGCGACCTCCGTCGTGCTAGGCGCGGGTTCGTCTCCGGTGGGTTTGGCCTCGGAGGAACGGCATGCAGAGACGGCGCACGCCACGAGGAGCGTGAGGGAAGCGACGAGATACGCGGGGCGATGAGCGAGGCGCATGGTAAAAAAAACCCGGAACGCGTTGGCCCGGGAAGGCATTTCAACTATCGATCTTCCTCGTACGCGAGCTCGTGATCGCCGACCCCAATCACGTCCCCCGGCTTCAACGCGACCGGCGCCGTGAGTTTTTTCCCATTGACGAACGTGCCGATCCCGCCGCCGAGATCGGTCAGGTAAAACTTTCCGTCCTGGCCCACGATCGAGCAATGCTCGCGGGATACGTCCTTGTCCTCGATACGGATCTGGGCGAGGTTCGTCCGGCCAATCGTGATGGTCGTGCCTTCGAGGCGGTAGCCCTCCTTGGGGCCATGGCCGTGGGCGACGACGAGGCGGGCGCGGGGGAGGTTTCCAGCAATGGTGGCCATGGCGCGGCGGCTGAGCGGGCCGGCCTGGCTCGCCCCGGCGCGGCGGGAAGCAGCGGCGGCGCGACCGGCCTGCGCTTTGCGAAAAAGTCGGTAGGCCGTGGGGTTCGGCTTTTTCGCGAGGACCTCCGCCTCCTCCGCGAGCTGCGCGATCGTCTCGCCGAGGGGCGTGCCGTCCTCGGCCTCCAGATCAGCCTCCGCGCGCATTCCCTCGACCGCGCGCCGGAGCAGCTGCGCGGCCGGCTCGAACGAGCTTTGATCGGCGAGCGAGCGCGCCGCGTTCCGGGCCTCCTCCGCGAGCGCGACGAGCACACGCGCCCGCGCCTTCAGGTCCCGCTGGGGCGCGTCGGCGCACACGTCGACCCGGATCGTCCGCTCGGCCCAGTGCACCTCGGGCGAGCCAGGGCGGCGGTGCGCGAGGCGGGCACGTACGGCGTCGAAGGGCCCGTTTGCCGAGGCGGAAGGCTCGATCGCGACCTCGATGACCAAACACGCGCGTTCGCCCGGCTGAAGGTCCGGAAGCTCCACGCGCGCGCTGCCCATGGTCTTGCGTACGCGTACGTCGCCCGCGATGCGGATGATGTCGATGCCACGCTCGGGCGAGAGATCGACCATCACACCCTCCGCGACCGCGTCTCCCGTGGCGCCGACGGCGAGCGCAAGCTCGGTCGCGCAAAGCGCCGGATCCCGCACGTAATAGTACTGTCCGCCGCCCGCGACCGCGATGCGACGCATGAGATCCTCGTTGTGCTCCTCGCCGTACCCGAGCGTCGAGACCGTCGCCTCCGCCCGGAACGAGGCCGCGATCTCGGCGAGCGCCTCGGGCCGACGATCCCCGAGCGTGGGATCACCATCGCTGAGCAGCAGGATGCCACGCCGCTCCTCGGGCTCGCGCGGCCCGAGCGCGCGGAGGCTCTCGCGAAGGCCATTTTCCATGTCCGTCCCGCCCTCGGGATCGATGCGACGCAAGCTCCCCGCGAGCCTGCGACGCGCGGCCGCGTCGAGCCGCTCGATCTCCGCGACGACCTCGGCCCCTTCCGAGAACGACACGATCCCCACGCGATCCGTGGGCTCGAGCAGCTCCACCATGCGCTCGATGGAACGGACGACCTGCTCCATCGGCTGGCCCCACATCGACGCCGACACGTCGATCGCGAACACCAGCGCGAGCGGCGGCCTCTCGTGCCGTTCGTCCTCGGGCAACGCGGCCGTGACCTCGATGACGAGGTGCGCGCGCTGCAACGTGCCCGGAGGAACACTCCGGACGTCGAGCGCGAGCGACAGATCGAGGGCAGGACCGGGCATGCGCTCCCAAGGATACCCGGCAGAGGGCCGGGCGCGAGACGAGATCGTTTGGCGGCTCCCGAAGGCCCGCGTCTCTCCCCGACCCCCCTTCGCCCCCGAGCGTGCCCCGCCGATCCGACGACGCGCTTCGTCTCGCGCCAGGGGTACGGCCGACCATAACGATACGATGACGGCGTAAAGCGTGAGCCGGCGCGGTGGGCGAGCGTCCCCGAAAGCGAATCTTGGCGCTGCAAACGGTTGAGGAGGGTTGACCGGACGAGGAGCCTCGGACTAAGACTCCGACCCCCCGAAAGGGGGCAGCGATCGCTCGGAATGGTCAAGACCGGCTTCCCCGAGGGGCGCC
>JANMGF010001537.1:0-1439 GCA_031374535.1 Polyangium sp. (in: bacteria) | reverse complement strand
AACCTCGATTTCGCATGAGGGCAGACGCGGGGACTCGAGCGTCCGGGGCTGGAGCGCGACGATCTCGAGTGATGGGGAAATTGGTGCCCGAATTCACTGTACGCGGGACCGACGACACACGGCCCCCTTTCCCCCTGGCCGTTTCGACTGGCTCTTGTGTCAATCGAGCAGGCGTAGCAGTGGCGAATGAGCGGGGATTCGGAGGGTCCACAGCCGCGCGGAGCGCACGAGGCGACCAGGGACGAGAACGATCGCTCGTCGTAGCCATGGCGTGCGCCATTGCGAGAGCTCCGGGAACAGCCCCTGCACGTATCGGCGCGTGAGGTTGTAGGCCAGCACCTTCAGGAGGAGCATTGCATGGTTGGCCTCGAATACTTGACTGGGCACCTTGCCGATGCTCCACGCATGCTTCAATTCGCCAATCAGGGGCTCGATCCCGGCGCGCGCATTGTATCGTCGGGCCACGTCTTCAGGGGCTTCGTGGAGCTCGTTCGTGATGAACAGCTGGATGCTCATGTCGATGTCGTCCCAGAGCAGGAGCTCCTCGCCGCTCTGCCTGTCACGCGTCCGGACGGCGATAATCCTGTAGTTGCGCCCATCCCAACCGGGACGCTGGAATGGGACCTCCGCGACCTGTTCCCTCGGCTTGCAATCGGCGTCCAGGTCGGTGGTCGTCCATTTTTGCACCGCGTGAACGGCTCCCAGCAAATCTCGAGTCTTTTTGGCCTTGACCACGAACAGGGCCTTCCTGTCGTGGATCGCATTGAGGATGGCTGCGCAATCCGCAGCGGCGTCCATACGCACGTACAGCGCAGTGTTGGGTTTGATCGTCCGACGGACACGATCGATCGTCTGCTCGATCCAGGGAACGTCGTCGGCACCGACAGCGGTATCGCCCGGACGGAGCAAGGCGCCGACGGCGGTGTCCGTCTCGGCGATCCGAGCGAGAAACGGATGGTAGCTGGGACGGCCTCGATAGCGTGGATTCGGTCCAGGCCGGGCGCCCTCCTGCATTCCGAAGAGCGGCTCTACCGTGGTATCGATGTCCAGGTGAATCATCAGCGGTGTCGAGATGCCGCGGATCGGAGCGAGCCCATGCTCGACGGCGAGCCCGTGGAGCTCGGCAAGCCCATCCTCATCGAAACGGCAAAGGTCGCGATACACCGTATCCAGGCTCGGCACGGTGCCGCCGCAAAGGCGCACGAAGAGGGGATCGGCTGCAAGCGACTCCAGCCCGAAGACGCGCTCTTCTCCGACGACGAATGCATCGAGGAGCATGCGGAGCTGCGCCGCCGTGGGGTAGACCACATTGCGCTCGGACTTGAGGTGATTGAAGGTCTTCAATCGCGAGTCGAGGCCCAGATCTCGGACGTAGGCCCCGAAAGGCACGAGGCCGGCAATCCCGGTCAGATTCTTCTCGTCTGCGCGCACGCGCATGG
>JANMGF010001493.1:0-11838 GCA_031374535.1 Polyangium sp. (in: bacteria) | reverse complement strand
CGTGCACGTAGACGGCCCCGCCCTTCGGCACCTCGTGGTTCAGAAAGTCCACCACGGAGCCCGTCGTGTATCCCCAGAACGTCCGGTTGAGCCCGAGCGTCGCCGCGCCCTTCGCGCCGCCCACGAGGGGCGTATACGTCGACAAACCCCAGGGGTGGGACGAGGCCGTCTCCGCGATCGGCGCCGCCACGGCGATCCCGAAGAGCCCGATCGCCGCCACCGGCCCACGCATCGCCCTCCGGAGCGGTGCCGATTTCAGGCGCCGTAGCTCCATTCGAAGCACGGAGACGAGCCAGGAAAAACCCGCCCCGGCGAAAAGCGCGAGGAACGGATACGCCGTCATCCAGTGCTTCGTCCCGCCGAAAATGGGCGTCTTCGGCAGGATCCACGAGCCATAAGAGACGCCGATCGCCAGAAGCCAGAGCAGATCCGTCTCGCCGCCCTCGCGCCGCGCGAGCCGACCGGCGCGTGCCCGCAAAAACGCGCTGGTCCACGCCCGCGCCCGCACGAAAAGCCCCAGGAAAAAGAGCGCGAGCGTCACGGCCGGCACCGTCGCCGCCGTCATCACCGGCGCATAAAGGCGCGGCATCGGCGGCGTGAAGTACGTCCGGCCGAGGAACTCCATGTTGTAATACTCGTGGTTCAGGTGAAACGAGGCATACGCGGCGAGCCGCGCGAACGTGTCCCGCCAGATCCACGGCCACAACGTATACATCACGAGCGGGCCGAGCGTGGCCATCGCAAGCAGCGCGGCCAAGGCCCGGCGCGCCGTCTCCTTCGTGTCGCCCCCTGAAAACCGGTCACGAACGAGGCAAAGCGTGGCGTGCGTCACGCCGAGGATCGGCAAGAACCACGCGTTGTGTTTGGTATCGAGCGCCAGGCCAAACGCGAGGCCCGCCGCGATCGGCCAAGCGTACCCGCCCTGCCGCATCGCCTTCCAGAAGCAATACGTGGCAAGCAGGAACATGGTCACGATCGGCACGTCGAAGCAGGCGAGGTGCGCGTGATAAAAAAACCGCGGCATGCAGAAAAGCGCCACCGCCGCGAAAAGCCCCGCGACCCGTCCGCGCGCCTCCGCGCCCCAGCGATACACGAGCGCGACGCCCGCCCCCGCGAGGAAGATCCCCGGGAAACGATAACTCGTCCCCTCCATCGCGAAGAGGTGCCATTTCTTCTGCAAAACCAGGTTCGACAGCGCGAAGAGCGATTTCACGAGCCCCGGGTGCTCGCTGTTCACCCGCCACGCGCCGTCGATCGCCTTCGGATCAAACGCGGCCCGCGGGTTCTGGAAGAGGAGCTCGAACCATCGCCGATAACTGTCGGCCGCGTGAAAGTAAAACCCCTCGTCCCGCGCATACCCGAGATCCCCCACCGTGGCGACCAGCACCGCCATGGAAACGCCCGCGAGCGTCGCCGCGACGAGATCGTCCTTCCAAGTCAAACCCCCACTCATCGCGTATCCGCCTCGAAGCAGAAATGCCGGTGCGCGTGGTTCTTGCTCGACACGAAAAACTCGACCGTCGCGCTCTTCTTGCCCGCGTGCGCGCCGAGCGGCATCTCGAAGGAAGCCCACCCGTCGCCGTCCCGGTGCTCCCAGCGCCCGATCGGCTCGCCGTCCACGCGCACCTCGATCGCGACGGGCGCCCCCTTCCGCTCCCGCTCGATGATCCAGTACATCCCGCCGTGCCCACGAATCACCTGGCCGAGCGGGATCCCCGAAAATCGCGTCACGACCTCCCCCCGCGCGGGCGGGTGCGAGAAGATGCAGCGGCGCGGGCGGAAATCCTGGTCCGCGATCACCGTGGCCGTGATGCTGAAAAAGGGGCCGCCCGGGCATTCGAATCGCGCCGCGGGGAACGTCGGGTGGCCGCCGAGGCCGCCGGCGACCACACGTGCGCTCGAGGTCCACAGACAGCGGGTCTCCGGGCTCGTCACGCGTACGTCTGCCTGCGCAGGGCCCAGGCCATCGACGAAATCGAAGACCACCTCGGCCGGGCTCGGGTTCTCCAGCCTGCGAAGCACGAAAGGCCCGACCACGCGCCGGCCCGCCTCGCGGAACCCCGCGAGCTCGGGCGAAGATTCACCAAACGCCGCGATCTCGAGCGCCGTACGATAACGCGACACGTCCGGACGGGCCACGTCACGCAAAGGAAACACCTCGTCCCCGAGCGCCTGCCGCGCGAGCGGCTCGGCCCAGGAAGGCGCGACCACCACGAGCTCGCCAGCCTTGCGTTCTTCCGAAACGGGCCCCGCGAGGGAGGTCCAGTCCTCGAAATCGGGATCCCGCCGCGAACATGCGAAATGGGCCCCGAGCTCGGCGATCCCGAGCGCCACGAACGCGATGAGCGCCACCCTGGGCCACCTCATCCCCGCACCGTCCCCTCGTCCTCCCGTTTTTCCGCACGCACGAGCGCGATCGCGCCCGCCAGCGCGGCGAGGCCCACCAGGAGCCCCGGGACGAACCCCGGCGGTCGATACCCCAGCGTCAACATCTTCACGCCCGCCGGCAAACGCACCGCCACGCGATTGTCCACGTTCTCGACCTTGCCCGCCGACGCGCGCCAGCCCTCGTCGTAATTCATGTTGTACACGACGAGCGAGCCCGCCTCCGCGCCCTCGATCTCGATCGTCGCGTTGTTCGGGCTCCACGAGACGAGCTTCGCCGTCCCCGCCCCCTCCGCGACGAACACCTCGCCCCGGTGACGCGGATCCTTCGTCGCGACCGCGCCTTTCCGATCGAAAGGCGGCGTTCCATAACAGTCGAGCACGCCCGTGTTGCCGAGCATCGCCAGGTACATCGGTCCCGCCCAGTCGCGTTGCTTGTACTGGAAGGGCGGGGTTTTCTCGAAATGGAAAGGTCTGTCCGCGGGGATCTCGTCCGGCGGCACCATCCACATCGCCTGCGCCATCGGCTTCTGCGCGACCTTCGCGACGTCGAGCCCGATGAAAAGCACGATCGCCGCGAGCGCCGCGTCGAGCAAGGGCCTCCGCCGGCCCGCCTTCTCCACGAGCCGCCCGATCCCGCTCGCCGCGACGATCGACAGGATCAGCACGGCCGGATAAAGAAACCGCGACGGCACGTGTTGCGATCGGAACACCGGCACATGCTCGTGCAAAAGCGTCCACGGCGCGCTCGGATGAAATGCGCCGAGCCCGAGCAACCCGAAGATCGCGCCCACCACCTTCAGCGCCGCCTCCCGCCGCCCCTGCACGAGCAGGAGCCCCCACGCGAGGATCAGCACCCCGGGCAGCCCGATGTACATCCCCCACTCGTGCCACCCGTACGCCGGCACGCGCGCGGGCCGCGCATAAAAGCCCTGATCCGGCGCCGTCAGCAGCGTGAAGAGGGCGCCCACGTCGATCGCCTCGGTCGACGCGACGAGCCGCGGCGCCTTGGCGAAGACGTCGAGCATCGGCAAAAGCTTGGGCGCCGCGAGCGCGACGCCGAAGAGGCCCGAGACCGCGAGCACCCCGAGCGGCCGCGCGCTTTTTTCGAGCACGAAGAGCGCGAACGCATAAAGCCCGAGCGCGAGCACCGTGTGCGGCAAAGGATAGATGCCCCCCGCGTACACCAGCGCCGCGAACGTCGCCCCGAGGAGCACGACATCGAGCGCGCGGTGCGGCTTTCTGCGCGCCCGCTCGAAGAAAAACAGCGCCCACGGCAGAAAAGCGTACGCGAGGTGCCACGTGTGGCCCGAGGCTGTTTGCAGCGCCCAGCGGCCGTTCACCGCCCAGAGCGCGGCCACGAGCGCGCGCGCCCCGTGGCTCTTCGTGAAGCGTGATCCAGCCGCGTACGCGCCCGCCGCGCCGAGGAGCGCCATGCCCACGACCTCGATCCGGATCGCCAGGCTCATGGGCAAAAACAGGTACCCGAGGAGCCACGGCGACACGACGATCGTGCCCGCCTCGACGTACCCCCACGCCGGAAATCCTCCGCATGCGTACGGATTCCAGAAGGGCAACTCGTGATACTCGAGCAGGCTCTTCTTCACGAGGTAGCGGTGCGACGTCTGCACGTCCCAGTCGTGGAAGCCAAACGTGTACGGCTTGACGAGCCACGGCAGGACGACCACGACGACGGCCACGAGCATCGCGAAGATCGCGAGGAGCGCAGCGGCGGTGCGCGGCGGATCACGCCTCACGGAAGCGAGCAAGAGGCGCGGGAGGGAAAGAGTGGCCTTGTCCACGAGCGGCGCGGACGTTAGCACGTTGCCGCGCCGGGCTGCCTCGGCTAAGCCCCGGGCCGTGCTGGGGATAGAGAAGGCGCTCTTCGCGCTGCATCGTAGCGCCGTCACGTTGCCGCGGGCGCGGCGCATCACGGACGCGCTCGCCAAGCTCGCAGGGCCTTGTCGGTCGCTCCTCGACGTGGGCGCGGGCGACGGGGCCATCGCCGCGGCCGTCGGAGAACGCGTGGGGGCCGAACGTGTCGCGGGCGTGGACGTGCTCGTTCGTCCGCGTACCGTCATCGAGGTCGTCCCTTACGACGGACGGCGCCTGCCTTTCCCCGACGGCGCTTTCGAGGTCGTGACGATCTCCGACGTCCTGCACCATTGCGAGGCCCCGGGCGAGGTGCTCGCCGAGTGCCTGCGCGTCGCGTCCCGCGCCGTGATCGTGAAGGACCATTTCCGCTTCGGCCGCGTCTCGGAGGCGCTCCTCCTCGCGATGGACGTCGTGGGCAACGCCGAGGCGGGCGTGCTCGTGCGTGGCACCTATTTCTCCCCGGCCACGTGGATCGACCTGGTGCGCGCGGCGGACGGGCGGATCGCCGAGCTCCGCTGGCCGCTGCGTATTCACGACGCGCCGATGCGGTTCGTCACGCGCGACGAGCTCCAGTTCGCCGCGCGGATCGAGCGTGGCCCCGAGCGTTGAAGGACAACCCATGAAAACACTGGTCATCGGCGGCGCCGGGTTCATCGGCAGCCACCTCGTGGATCGGCTGGTCTCGCGCGGGCCCGTCACCGTGTACGACAACCTCTCCGTGGGCAAACGCGCGTTCATCGCCGAGCACCTCGACGCCGGCCGCGCCACGCTCGTCGAGGCGGACGCCCTCGATCTCGAGAGCCTCGCCGCCGCCGCTGCCGGGCACGACGTCGTGTTTCACCTCTCGGCGAACCCCGAGGCGCGCTGGGGCCTCGAGCGCACGCGGCTCGACCTCGAGCAGGGCACGATCGTCACGTACAACGTGCTCGAAGCCATGCGCCGGGCAGGCGTCCCGCGGCTCGTTTTTTCGTCCTCGGGCACGGTCTACGGCGACACGGCCGAGACGATGAAAGAGGCCGATCTCGGCCACCTGCCCATCTCGCTCTACGGCGCGAGCAAGCTCGCCGGCGAGGCCCTCCTCAGCGCGTTCGTCGAGTGTTTTGGCCTGCACGCGACCATCTTCCGCTTCGGCAACGTCGTGGGCCCCCGCGGCACGCACGGGGCCGCGCTCGATTTCTTGAAGAAATTGCGCGACCGGAAGACCGAGCTCGAGGTCCTCGGCGACGGGCGGCAATCGAAGCCTTATCTCCACGTCTCGGACTGCACCGATGGTTTGCTCTTCGGGCTCGATCACGCCTCCGAGCGGCTCGGCATCTACAACCTCGCGCCGCTCGACCAGACCTCCGTCGCCCGCATCGCCGAGCTCTGCGTGAAGGCCTCTCCGTATCCCGACGCCACGATCCGCTTCACGGGCGGCGACCGCGGCTGGCCCGGCGACGTCCCTCGTTCCTCGATGAGCCCGGACAAGCTCGCGGCGCTCGGCTTCCGCGTGCGTCATTCGAGTGACGGTGCCGTCGGAATGGCGATCGAGGCCCTCGCGCGCGAGGTGTTTGGGTAAACCGCGGGGGGCGCGTCCGTGGCATGTGCACCAAGCAGGCGAGCCGCGAGTACAGCCTGTCGGGATGGCTTGCCCGACCTCCGTCAACCCCTCGATCCGCGCCTTCCTGCCTCTCTCGTCGATAGAAACGGGCGTGGCGGCATACGGAAAAAAACCGTAGGGACGAATGTTTTCTGGTATCGTCGTTTCCTTCCGATGCGTAGCCAGACCATGGGTCCGACGAACGATACGATCGAGTCCTTGCGCGCCGAGCTAAAGGCGGCCGAGGAACGAGCGCAGCTGGCGGAGGAGCGCGCCGCCGTGCTCGAGGATCTGATCGCGCTCGTGCCCGGGGTCGTGGTGGAGTTCGAGCAGGAGCCCTCGGGGTCGTTTCGCCCGACGTTCGTGGGCGGGATAGGGATCCAGGGATTTCTCGGCTACTCGACCGAAGACAGCCAGGCCACGCCGCAGTTCTTAACGTCGATCATACACCCCGACGATCGGGACCGGGCGGACGCGGAGTCCTTTCGGTTCTTCCAGGACGGCGAGTCGCACCTGTCGCCGCATCGATTGATCCGCAAAGACGGCGGTCATACCTGGGTCGACACGCACTTCATGTACCTGCCGCCTGCGGAGGGTCGCCCCGGCAAGCTGCACAGCGTCGTCTTCGACGTGAACCGACGCGCGCGCGCCGAGCAAAACGCGCAGGAGAGCCTCCTGAAGGAGCGCGCGCTCCGGGTGCGGCTGGATGGGTTCGTCGCGAACGTACCCGGGATCGTGTGGGAAACTTATTTCGTCGAAAACCCGTCGCTGCAACAGTCGAACTACGTGAGTGATATGGTCGAATCGCTCACGGGGTACACGGCGGAGGAGTGGAAGGCGCCTCATTTTTGGCTCGCGATCATTCACCCCGACGACCGCGCGCAGGCCGAAGGCGACGCGCACAGGGTCACGGAAGAGGGCGGTGGTTCGTCCACCTATCGTTGGACCACCAAGGATGGCCGGACGGTCTGGGTGAACAGCCGGATGACGGCGATCCGGGACGCGTCGGGGGCGACGATCGGCTTGCGCGGCGTGACGATGGATATCACCGAGCTGAAGCTCGTAGAGGTCGAGCGCGCGGACGCGCGGCTGCGCGAGGAGGTCCTCAAGGCGCAGGAGGAGAGCCTGCTCGCGCTCTCGACGCCGCTCGTGCCGATCGACGACGATCTCCTGGCGATGACGCTCGTGGGTGGGCTCGACGAGCGGCGCGCGTCGCGGGTGCTCACCACCTTGCTCGAAGGCGTGACGCGGACGGGGGCGCGCACGGTGATCCTCGACGTGACGGGTGTGCCCGAGGTCGAGGCGCAAACGGCGGAGCTGCTCGTGCGGGCTGCGAAGGCGGTATCGCTCCTGGGGGCGGAGGTCGTTTTGACGGGGATCCGGCCGGAGGTGGCGCGGACCTTGGTCGAGCTCGGGGCCGAGCTCGGGACGATCGTGACGAAGGGGACGCTACAAGCCGGGATCGCCCATGCGATGCGGGCTCGCAATGGGCTCTCCCGACGATCGACGGCTCGAACGCGCTGACGTCTGGCGGGCGAGGGGGCCGAAAGATCCCGGCCCCCCGAGGGTTTCACCAGCCGGCGCGGCGGATCGCCTTGTACGACGACGAGGCGGTGCGCAGGCCGTACACGCGGCCGAGCAGCCCTTGCATTCGTAGGCGTACATCGAGCCCCAGCCGTCCCCCTTTTCGAAGAGGATGATGTGGCCGGCGCCGTTCGTGTTGTAGACCATGGCGTCGGCGGGCTTCACGTTCGCGCGCGAGACCGTCGACCATTGCGACGAGGATCCGACGAAGTGGATCGTGCCGTAGGGGTGCGAATCCACCGTGATGTCGTCGTTCGACGAGGGGACCTTCCAGGCCTTGGCGATGAAGCCCGAGCAATCGGCCCCGTACGAGCCGCCGTGCGAGCAGCTCGGGCAGCTCCCGGAGCAGGAGCCCTTCGTCGACGTCGTCGGGCCTTCCGGGCGCCAGCGGCCGTGGCCCCACCAGTACGAAAAACCCTTCATCGACTTGCCGCGGTCGAGGGCGCCCTGCCTCGCGGCCGAGAGGTCCCCCGTGCTGCCGCCGTCCGCCGCGACGGTCGTGTAGTGTATGTCGAAAAGGACCACGGACCCCTCCTCCGCATCGGGACGACGGACGGACAGCCCGCGGCCGATCGCGGCGAGATCCCGGGGCGGCCGACGCGCGACGGGCAAAGCTTCATCAATGCCGGGATCATCGACGCGCCCGCGGGGCGGATGTACATCTCGTCCATCGATCGGGCGTCGATGCAACACAACTACACCCGCGAGATCCGGCAAGGGAGCGAGATCCGCGGGATCTTGCGGCTCGACACGGACAAGGCCGGGACCATTTACCTGGCCACCCTCCTCGATCAAAATGGCGAGGAGATCGTCCTTCTCTCGTGCCACGAGCCGCTGAAGGGATATCCCACGGGCAACGCGGTGCTCCCCGTGAACACGATGCCGGAGGAGACGTTCCGCGACATGGCGGTGCTCGACGAGGGCGGTATCGTGTATTCGGTCCGCACCGAGCAGGGCGTGAGTTACAGGAAATGCGATTGCCAGTGACGGCCCCGCGCGGTAAACCGGGGAGGAGACGCTCGATGAACCTACGAAATTTCCTTTTCGCCTACGCCACGCTGGCGCTCGGCTGTAACCCCACCGAAAACCCCCCGCCCGTGCCCACCAGCAACGCCTTCAGCGCCCGCGCGGGCGGGGCGAGCTGCGATATCGGGCAGGACATCGCCGCCTCGGCCGAGGGCCACGTGGCGGTGGCGGCGACGTTCGAAGGGACGATCGATTTCGGGGGCGGACCGCTGGAGAGCGCCGGGAGCTCGGACATCGCCCTCGCGACCTGGGACGCAGAGGGAAAACCAGGCTTCAGCGTTCGTTTCGGGACGGCCTCCGAGGACGGGATCCCGCGGGTCATCGCGGCGGGCGGCGGATCCTGGGTGCTCACGGTGAACACGCAGTCGACGCTGGATCTCGGCGGAGGACCCCTCGTCCCCACGGGCGCCGCGGGCGCCGCGATCGGCAAGCTCGACGAAAAGGGCGCGCACGTCTTCAGCACGATGATCGGCGCGCCCGTGTACGGCCTCGTCGCCGATGGAGACGGCGCGCTGGTCGCCACGGGCAGCTTCAGCGGAACCCTCGTCCTCGGCAGCGATACGCTCACGAGCGCGGGCGCGACGGACGTGTTCGTCACCAAGCTCGACGGAAAAGGCGCTCCCGTCTGGGCCAAGGCCTTCGGGAGCGCCGCCCTCGAGACCGGCATGGATGCCGCCGTGGACCCGAGCGGAAACGTCTTCCTCGGTGGGGGCTTGCTCGCGCCTGTCGATTTCGGCGGCGGGCCCGCCACGATAGCGGGCGGCGTGGACGCCACGATCGTCAAGCTCGACGCGGACGGCAACCACGTCTTCACGAAGACCTTCGGCGACGCCGCGGATCAGGTGTTTCCGGACCTGGCGGTTACACCAGGGTAGGTGTACGCCTCGCGGGTCCAGGTGTACTGGTTGCCTGTGCGTGTTTTCCTGACGGTCACCAATCCGCTGGCCACCAGCTCCGCCAGGGCGTCGTAAATGGTAGCGACCGTATATTTCGTGATGGCTGCAAGCTTCGGTGCAGTCATTAAGATCACGCCGCTCGGCGGCGTGCGTCGCGCCAATTGCAGCGCGACGAGTTGGGCCGTCTGCCCCAGCTTGGCATCGATGGCCCGCGCTGCTGCGCCCCAAGGCTTGAATTTGCCAAGGCTAAGCGCTTCCTGGCTGGTATCTGCGGCGCCCGCGCCCATAGCGCTTGACGAACCGCTTGCAGGTGCGTTAGAATTGGTCTCGTAGGTCGATTTCGACACGACTACCTCCTAGACCCTCGGTGCGCCTGACTTTGCGGGACGGGCATCGAGGGTTTAGTTTTTTGTTTGGGCACCCACCAGGCCCTGGACGGGACTGGCGAGGATGGTCCGAGGGTGCCCGCTGTCTTTCCGGAAATCAAGTGCCCTCGATCGCGCGATGCGGTGTGAGAGTGAAGAAAACCAGAGACCGGATGAGGAACGCGCGCGCGAAGTCCTGACAAAATCGTGGTTCTGCACCACAAAAAAGTCCGAACCCGTCAGAGGATAACCGGAGGACCCTCGAATGTGCGTGACGGGAGCCGACGCGCGTGCATCGGCTGTGGCCTACAGCTCGGGTGTGGCTCAGCGCACGCAACAACGGGTATTGACGTGCGCCGCGTGGTGTGTAGATGCACGCCATCGTAAGACTTTACGTAATACGTATTACGTTGTCGGCGATTTGTGGTGTGCGTGCAACATGAATGTTGACTGTGACGGGTCGCTGTGGATTCTCGTTGCTGTTCCGGGACGAACGCACTTACGGACCAACGTGTCGAGGGGTTCGTCGCGGTAACGTCGGCGACACCCATGAACCTTCTCCCGCCAGCCCTCGGGCAAACCGCGCCGAACCCCGCCGTCGTCTACATTGGCACGATGCAGACGCCTGAGTCGAAGCGGTCGGTACGGGCGGCACTCAACAGGATCGCGAGGTTCTTTACGGCGGGTGCGACGGCGGCGACCTTCCCGTGGCACGAGCTGCGGTACGAGGACGTCCAGCGGCTTCGGGGCCACCTCGCGGAGACCTTGGCGCCGATCACGGCGAACAGTCGGCTCTCCATGATGCGCCGGACGCTTCACACCGCATGGCGGCTCGGGCTCCTGGACGCGGAGGAACTCGCGCGGCTCAACGACGTGGAGAGGGTCCGCGGCTCACGCCTACCGCCCGGCCGGGCGCTCAGCCTGGAGGAGGTGAAAGCGCTTATCGAGGCGGCGGGAAGGGACGTGCGCCGATGGCGAGGTCGCCGAGACGCCGCGCTGGTAGCGATCCTCTACTGCGCGGGCCTGCGCCGCGAGGAAGCGGCACGACTACAGCTGGCGGACCTGGACGAGCGCGAGGGGCGGCTGCGGGTGCGTGTTTTAGGCAAGGGGAACAAGGAAAGGCGCGTCCCGCTGCCGCGTGACGTTCGGCCCACGCTCGACGCGTGGCGGGAGGCGCGGGGACGAACCGAGGGGCCCCTCTTCCCGGCGCGGTCGCGAGAGGGGCAGAAGCTCCACGGCAAGCCGATGCACGGGAGGACAGTGGCGGCCATCGTGAAGCGGCTCATCGTCCGGGCCTCGCTCGAGCACGCGAGCCCGCATGACTTCCGGCGGACGTTCATTTCGAGCTTGTTGGATGAGAGCGGCGACGTGGCGGCTATCCGGGATCTCGCCGGGCATGCGGACGTGAAGACGACGCTCGGCTACGACCGTCGAGGCGAGCGCGCGCTCGAGCGCGCGGTGGACAAACTGCCCTCGCTTTTCGGGGGGTAGAGCGTGCGCGGTTCGGCCGGGGGTGAATCGACCTCACGCATCTTCCAGGAGGGAGTCCAGCGTGGCTTGCACGCGGGGATCGTCGCGGAGCTCGTAGACGATGGCGCATGCGATGCGGATGAGCTCGGACCGCGACGGGGCCTTGCCGCCGTAGCGCCGGTGCAGAGCGGCGCCAAGCTCGGCGAGTTCGGCGAGCTCGCTCGCGATGAACCGGACGGGAACGACCGTGGTTGCAACCATGCCGACGCGATGAGGACGGGCCATCGAGTTACGTAATACGTAACCGGTGGGGGGGTGTCCAGCTCCCCGGACATGGGTGTCCGGTTTCGTGGAGGCTCGTCGCTTTCAGCCGCAGCAGAAGGGATCGATGGGGGTCTCCAGAACCGGCCCGGACGGGCCAAGACCCTGCATGAACCGCTGCCTACCGATGGCCGAACGCGCGAAGCTTCGCAGGCCGTGGCGGAGCGCGGCAATGGCGACGTTCTGCCCCGTCGGCGGCTTGACGCCTTCGGGGATGGGCTTGCCTTTCGTGTCGTGCTGCGCCATCCGCGCGACGAAATCGAGCAGAATGAGGCACTCGGGATCGTCGATGGTCAGGGTGTGAGGTTTTTCGTGGCTTTGATCATGTGGTTCTCCG